>NZ_JBHTLK010000006.1:0-88755 GCF_042678885.1 Saccharothrix hoggarensis | reverse complement strand
ACCGGATCGCCTTGATCTGGTTCTCCTGCTTCTGCTGCGCGTCGGAGAACTTCAGGTCGACCCCGGCCTTGGCGGCGGACTCCTGGACCGACTTGGTGTTCGCGGTGCGCCAGCCGCTCTCGGCGCCCACCTGGGCGAAGCCCATCGTGATCTTGCCGTCGTCCTTGGCGGCGGTGCCCGACGACCCGGCGTCCCCGGATCCACCGGTACCGCACGCGGTCAACGCGGCCAACAGGACCGCGGCGGCGGCGGTCGTCATCTTCTTCAACACTGGTTCTTCCTCCGTGTGAACCCGGCACGTGGCGGGCGGCGAGCTGCGTGACCGATGTCACTGGGTCGCAACCCTGAACCTCGGAAAGCAGGGGCGTCAAGAGATCGTTCGTAACTTGAGTGTTTCGTTACATCGTTGGAATCACCAAGAACACTCACAAAATCTGATCATCGTGTTGAGTTTCGTCCTAGAGTGTTTGGTCTTGTTGGATGTGCTCCGGTGTGTCCGGAGGGGTTCGCGGTGCCGGGCACCACGCTCAGGCGACAGCCGCCAAGTCGTCCTCGGCCCAGGGGTTGCCGCGGCCGGCTCCCGTTGGTAGCTCCCCGCAAGCGCTGTGTGGTCGTGCGCACGACGGGTGCGAGCGGTCCACTGTGATCCGCGTGCGTCCTCCGAGGCGATCAGGTGTCGCGGTGCCTCCTTGGTCCGGTACCGGCTCCGTCCGTCTGAAGTGGCCGTTGACCACGCCCGACACGGTCACGGCCGATGAGTCCACGAGCACGGCGCCTCCTCCTGCTTGACCGTCCGTTGCCTCTGTTCGACCGGGTGGACCGGTCAAGCGGGGACGTCCCGGCATCGACCGGTCTTTACATCGTTGTATCGAAGATGTAAGAAATGCGTCGTGACCTGAGTCACCGGGTCAGGAGCACCCCATGTCGCAGTTGGCCTGCACCCAGCAGCCAGCGGCGACGACCGGGAGACCCGCTCACCCGGAGTGGGGTGCTCCGCCAAGGCATCGGCTGCCGGAGTCGAAGTCGAGAACGCGGTCACCACGTCTGCTCGGACGTGTGCGTGAACGCCGTCCACCCGTGTTGCAACCCGTTGCCTCGACCTGAAGGAGTTCCATGCGCAGCCCCGTCGCCGTGCCCGTTTCCACACCGGTCGCGCCTGCCGCCATCGTGTCCAAGGCATCGCCGTTGTCCACGCCGTGGACCGACCAGGTGCCGACCACCAACCCCCTGCCCGAGTACCCGCGCCCGCAGGAGACCCGCTTGGACTGGCAGTCCCTCAATGGCGGGTGACCTGCGCGTGCCGCGTACAACGTCGCCGGCGCCCGCGGCCCTCGGACACGTCCGGTCGTCCCGGGTGCCCACGCCCGGCTGCGCCGACCGGTACCTCCGGCACGTCGACTCCGCCGCGCCAACCGACGTGATCACCGCCGGCAGCGCGAGCGGTGCGCGCCAGGACGCGTGGCGACTCCGGCTCCAACCGGCCGCGGACGCACACAGCCGACAGCGGTTGAACCCTCGCGGCGCCCCGGGCGCCCTGACCGCTTTACCCGTCGCGGTGGTCGCACCCCTGGCCACCGCGACGCATCAGCCACATCGGGGCGGCAGGAGCCGCGAGGTCCAGGACGCTCGCGCGTTCCCCTCCTGAGGAGCGGACCACCCAAGCACGACAGGGGCTCGTCGGAGCGGCTTGGACGGATCCATCGGCAACGTCCACGCGAGGCTCCACCCGCGCACCGAACTGGCCTGCGTCGCCAAAGCGGCGCGGTTGGTCCTGTGGATCTGCGACGAGCAAGGCACCACATGGCGAACCGAGCCTGAAGGTGCCCGGAGAAGACACCGCACGTGCCTCGGCACGGCACGCGGACAACGCGACACCGACCCGAACCGGGTCGACATCACGCCGGTCAAGGCAGACCGGCCGAAGGAGGTCATGATGCTCCGAACACGTATTCGTCGATCGGTGACGATCGGAGCCGTGGCGATCGTCACCGCCGGTGCGCTCGCCCACTTTCAGCCGGCGGCGGCATACCGGCCACCATCGCCTGCGACCTCGCAGGGGCAGACTTCGCTGCTGAACCACGCGGCACTGCTCGACGCCGCCGGCGTCGGCGACCAGAGCTGGTTCCTCGACAACATCCCGTTCCTCGACATCCCGGACGAGCAGATCCAGAACGTCTACCACTACCGCTGGTTCACGTGGCAGGAGCACCTCAACTACCTCGACCCGGCCAACGGCTACACGTCGAGTGAATTCCTCCCCGATGTGGGTTACAACGCCGCGGGCGGTGCCATCAACGCGGCTGCCGGACACGTGATCCACGACGGGCGGTGGGTCCGCGACCAGTCCTACCTCAACGACTACCAGAACTACTGGATGCGCGGCCTCGGCGCCGATCGGAGCCGTCAGTACACGTTCTGGGCCGCGAGTTCCTATTACGACCGCTTCCTCGCCAACGGTGACGCGGCGTTCCTCAAGCAGTTCGAACAGGATCTCATCGACCAGTACAACGGCTGGAGCAACCAGTTCGACTCGTCGCTCGGCCTGTACTGGACCTCACCGCTGCTCGACGCGATGGAGTACGACTCGGCGGCGTACCAGTCGAAGGACCACTTCGGCGGTGGCGCGGGCTTCCGGTCGAGCATCAACGCCTACCAGTACGCCGACGCCCTCGCCATCGCCAAGATCGCGACGATGAACGGCAACCACGACACGGCGACCGAGTTCACGAAACGCGCGAACGCGTTGAAGTCGAACATGGATTCGAAGTTGTGGGACTCGAACCGCAACTTCTTCTACCACCGCCAGCGGGACAACAACCCATCGGGCGCGCTGCTCAACGACCGCGAGATCTACGGGCTCTTCCCCTGGTACTTCAACATGCCGGACGCCTCGAAGAACGTCGCGTGGGCCCAGCTGTTCGACCCCGACGGCTTCGCCGCCGCCTACGGGCCGACATCGACCGAACGGCGCAGTTCGCTGTTCATGCACGAGGCCACTCTCGGCTGCTGCCGGTGGAACGGCCCATCGTGGCCGTACGCGACCTCGTTCGTCCTCGGTGGTATGGCCAACCTGCTCAACGACTACCCGGCGCAGCAGTACGTCACCCGGGACAACTACTACGACCAGCTCCGCACGTTCGCGCTGACGCAGCACAAGAACGGAGTGCCGTACGTCGCCGAGGCGCACCACCCGGACAACGACTCGTGGCTCTACGACGCGCCCGGCCACAGCCTCGACTACAACCACTCGTCATTCACCGACCTGGTCATCACCGGCTTGATGGGCATCCGCCCCCAGGCCGACGACACCGTGCAGATCAAGCCACTGGCACCGACGACGTGGGACCACTGGGCGCTGGAGAACCTGCCGTACCACGGTCACAACCTGACGGTGATGTACGACGCGGACGGCACCCACTACGGCAAGGGCAGCGGCTTCAAGGTCTACGTCGACGGCGTGCAGGTGCTCGGGCAGGCGACGGTCGGCAACGTCACCGTTGACGTCGGCGACGCCATCACCCCGCCGAACAACCCCCTGGTGAACGTCGCGGCCAACCGCACCCAGTCGCAGAGCGGCACCCAGCCGTCCGCGTCCTACACGTTCGGCGGCGGCGCCGACAGCGTCTGGAAGGCCGTGGACGGACGCACGAGCTACCACGACGTGCCGAACACCCGGTGGACGTCGTACGGCTCCCCGAACACGAGCGACTGGTACGCCGTCGACTTCCAGCGCAACACCAGCGTGGACAACATCCGTTTCTACCTCTACGACGACGGCCGGGGGGTGCGAACGCCCGCGAGCTACGACGTGGAGTACTGGAACGGGTCGAGTTGGGTCACCGTGCCCAACCAGGTCAGGCGGACCGGCTCGCCGAAGGCCAACGCGCTCAACGAGGTGACCTTCCCCGCGATCGCCACGAGCCGGTTGCGCGTCGTCGCGCCCAACCCGGGCGGGGGCAACGGCTGGGGTCTCGCGGAATTCGAGGTGTGGGTCGACTCCGTTCCGCCGCCGCCTCCGGCCGGCGTGATCAACGGCCCCGGCGGCAAGTGCGTCGATGTCGCCGGCGCGGACACGGGCGGGAACGGCGCCGCGGTCCAGTTGTGGACCTGTGAAGGCGCCTCGGTCGACCAGCACTGGACGCACCACGCGGACAGGACGGTGCGTTCGCTCGGCCGCTGCCTCGACATCAGCGGCAACGGCACGGCCAACGGCACCCAGGCGCAGCTGTGGGACTGCAACGGCACCGGCGGCCAGGCATGGGTGCAGCAGGCCGACGGCTCGTTGCGGAACCCGCAGTCGGGTCGGTGCCTCGACGCGCCCGGTGGTGCCACGGCCAATGGCACCCGCCTGCAGATCTGGGACTGCAACGGCGCGGACGCCCAGAAGTTCTTCGTGTCGGGCGGAGGGCCGATCACCGGACCGGCCGGCAAGTGCGTCGAAGTGGCCGGGGACGACAGCGGCGGCAACGGTGCGGCCGTCCAGCTGTGGGACTGCATCGCCACGGCGGTCGACCACCACTGGACGCTGACGCCCGACAACCGGGTGCGCACACTGGGGCGCTGCCTCGACATCAGCGGCAACGGCACGGCCAACGGCACCCAGGTCCAGCTGTGGGACTGCAACGGCACCGGCGGCCAGGCATGGGTGCAGCAGACCAACGGCTCGTTGCGGAACCCGCAGTCGGGTCGGTGCCTCGACGCGCCCGGTGGTGCCACGGCCAATGGCACCCGCCTGCAGATCTGGGACTGCAACGGCGCGGACGCCCAGAAGTTCGCGTTGAGCTGACGCCACGAACTGTGCCGGGCACGGGCGAAGGGAGCCCGTGCCCGGCACAGCGTTCGGACGTGATCAGCCCGACGGGACGGAGCGGCGCGCTCGGCCGACGGTGATCCGTCGGACCGCTGCCACCGGCCCAGTCAGGACCGGCTCCGCCTGGCGAAGCACGGCCGATGGCCACGTCCGACGTGGTCATCGCCGACGAGGGTGCCTGCGAGCAATTGCGTATACCTAATCGTGCAGGCACTCCTTGAGCCAGCGCGGGACATGTTGTTAGCGTTCACATCGCAGTCGCGCAGGTCGAGACACAAACCGCCAGGTACCGCACACCCATACGCGCCATGGCCCCATCACCGCGCGGTGGTCTTGGAGCGCTGTGACCCCAGCCCGCGGCCGCGGCCACGCGGCAGCTTGACCACGGCCTCTCCACCCGGCACAACCGCTGTCCGGCGGCCAGGCCTCGAACCCGGCCGAGTCGCCGACACTTCACCTCTACGGAGTGTCCCCATGTCTCCAGCACTGAGTCGGCGCACCGTGTTGCAAGCAGCAGGCGTGACCGCAGTGGCATCCGCCGTGCCCGTCATCGGCGGGCCCACCGCCCTGGCCCAGGTGGCGCCTGTCCGAAGCGACATCGGTGTGTCGGCCCACCCGTTCGAACTCGGGCAGGTCCGCCTGACCGAGAGCCGCTGGTTGGACAACCAGAACCGCACGCTCACCTACCTGCGGTTCCTGGACGTGGACCGGCTGCTCTACAACTTCCGTGCCAACCACCGGTTGTCCACGAACGACGTGACGGCGTGCGGCGGGTGGGAGCACCCCGACTCCGACATCCGAGGCCACACCCAGGGGCACTTCCTGGCCGCATGCGCGCAGGCGTGGGCTGTGCTCGGTGACGAGGAGTGCCGCGACAAGGCCGATCACATGGTCGCGGAGATGGCGAAGTGCCAGGCGAACAACGAGGCGGCGGGGTTCAACCCCGGCTACCTGTCCGCGTTCCCCGAGTCGGACTTCGACACCGTCGAGACAGGTCAGCGCAAGGGCGTGCCGTACTACGGCGTGCACAAGACGATGGCAGGGTTGCTGGACGTGTGGCGCTACCTCGGCAGCACGCAGGCGCGTGACGTGCTGCTGCGGCTCGCGGGTTGGGTGGACTGGCGCACCGGCCGGTTGACCTACGCCCAGATGCAGACGACGCTGCGCACCGAGTTCGGCGGCATGAACGCGGTGCTGACCGACCTCTACCAGCAGACCGACGACGACCGCTGGCTCAAGGTGGCGCAGCGGTTCGACCACGCCGCGGTCTTCGACCCGCTGGCGGCAGGTGAGGACCGACTCAGCGGGCTGCACGCCAACACCCAGGTGCCCAAGTGGATCGGCGCGGCCCGCGAGTACAAGGCCACCGGAACCACCCGCTACCGCGACATCGCCACCAACGCGTGGAACATCACCGTGGCCGCCCACACCTACGTCATCGGCGGCAACAGCCAGGCCGAGCACTTCCACGCGCCGCACGCCATCGCCGCGTACCTCAACGCGGACACGGCCGAGGCGTGCAACACCTACAACATGCTCAAGCTCACCCGCGAGCTGTGGCAGCTGCAACCGGACAACGCCGCCTACTTCGACTACTACGAACGGGCCTTGTTCAACCACCTGATCGGCCAGCAGAACCCCGCCTCCGCCCACGGCCACGTCTGCTACTTCACCGCGCTCAACCCGGGCGGGCGGCGTGGCCAGGTCGGGCCGTGGGTCGGCGGTGGCAGCTTCAGCACCGACTACGGCACGTTCTGGTGCTGCCAGGGCACCGGCCTCGAGACCAACACCAAGCTGATGGACTCGATCTACTTCCACAACGGCACCACCCTGACGGTGAACCTGTTCATGCCGTCGGTGCTGAACTGGTCGCAACGTGACATCACCGTCACCCAGACCACCACGTACCCGGCGAGCGACACCACCAGCCTCACCCTCACCGGCAACGTATCCGGCACGTGGACGATACGCGTGCGCATCCCGGGGTGGACCAAGGACGCGGCCGTCAGCGTGAACGGAGTCGTCCAGAACATCGCGACGACCCCCGGCACCTACGCCGCCATCACGCGGTCCTGGACATCCGGGGACGTCGTCACCGTCCGGCTGCCCATGCGCGTGATCATGCGGGCAGCCAACGACGACCCCGGCGTCTCCGCGATCACCTACGGCCCCGTGGTGCTGTCGGGCGTCTACGGCGACAAGCAGTTCAGCACACTCCCCAGCCTCGACGTGGCCTCGATCACCCGCACCAGCACGAGTGCGCTGACCTTCACCGCGACCGCGGACGGCTCGTCGGTCGACCTCGTGCCGTTCTACAACGCCCACCACCACAACTACACGGTCTACTGGCGCGCACCCGGTCGGGGAGCCGCGGCGGCGGCCGGCCTCAAGTTGGTCAACGCCGGGAGCGGCCTGGTCCTCGGCGTGCACGAGATGTCCACCGCCAACGGAGCTCCCGCCAAGCAGTGGAGCGACACCGGCACCCCGGACCACAGCTGGTCGCTGATCCCCGACGGGGCCTCCGTGCGGCTGCGCAACGGCAACAGCGGCAAGATCCTCGGCGTCGAGAACATGTCCACGGCGGACAACGCGCGCGTGCTCCAGTGGTCCGACACGGGCACCGCCGACCACAAGTGGACGGTCGTCGACGTCGGCGACGGCACCCACAAGATCCGCAACGCCCACAGCGGCAAGGTGTTGGGCATCCTCGACGCCTCCACCGCCCTCGGCGCGCAGGCCGTCCAGGACTCCGACAACGGCACCGCGGACAACCGCTGGCGGTTCGTGCCCATCGGCGCCCGCCGCATCCAGAACCTGGCCAGCGGCCTCGTCCTCGGCGTGCGCGGCATGTCGACCGCGGACGGCGGCCTCGTGGTCCAGTGGGACGACACCGGCACCGCCGACCACCTGTGGACCGCCGTGCCCGACGCCGGTGGCTACTTCAAGCTGCGGAACTCGCACAGCGGCAAGGTCCTCGGCGTCGAGAACGCCGCGACCGCCAACGGTTCCCGCGTGCTCCAGTGGGCCGACAACGGCACCAACGACCACCTCTGGCGGCTCCGCTACGGCACAGGCGGCTACTTCCGCATCCAGTGCGCCAACGGCGGCCGAGTCCTCGGTGTCGGCAACGCCTCCTCCGCACCCGGCGCGCAGATCGTCATCTGGGACGACAACGGCACCAACGACCACCTCTGGCGCTTCATCTAGGAAGCGTCCTGCACTTCGTCACCGCAGCCAGGGAACGATGGCGGCGATGGTGAGTTCGGCCTGGCAGTGCGCGACTCGTTCGGCGTAGCGGGCAGCCGGGCCGCAAACTGCTTGAGCTGGTTGAACCAGCGTTCGACCACGTTGCGCTGTTCGTAGCGTTCGGCGTCGAAGGCCGGTGGTCGCCCGCCGCGTGAGCTCAGAGCCGCGCGGCGGGCGACCCGGTCGGTGCGTTCAGGACAGGCGATTCGGCGCCCTGCTGCCGGTGTTCATCGCGTCGCAGCGGATCATCGTGCGCAAGACGTGAGGCGCCCACGCGGGCCCGTCGCCCGGTCGCGGCCGGGTGACGGGGCGTGGCCTCAGCTGTCGGCTTCCTCGCGTTGTCGCTCGACGGCGCCGGTGAGGTGGTGGAACGTGCGGGTCCGCCGCATCAGGCGGTCGAGCGCGGGCCGCCGGTTGTCCAGCACCAGCCGCGCGCCCGCGGCGGTGACCCGACGATGGGCCGCGAGCAGCGTCGACAGCCCGTAGGAGTCGCAGAAGCCGACACCGCCGCAGTCCAGCCGGACCGTGCGCACCCCGTGCCGGGCGAACAGTTCGTCCACCACGTCGAGCAGCCGGTCCCCGTTGTCGTAGACGATGTCCCCGGACAGGGCGATGCGCGCCGTGTGGGCGTCGACGATGGCGAGGGTGCAGTTCAGCGGTTGCGGGTTCATGCGGCAGGTCCGGGGGAGAGGGCGCGGGACAGCTCGTCGCGCGCGGCGTCGAGGATGCGCCTGGCGCGAGGGAAGTCGTGCAGCTCGGTCGCGAGCAGGGCCAGCGCGGGCAGCAGGTGCCCCGCCGGCACGCCGCGGGCGCCGAGGACGTCGGCGGTCCACGTCAGGAAACCGGTGAACAGCGCGTCGTCGTCGGTGTAGAGCGCGGTGGCGAAGAAGTCGACGATGTGCGCGAGGTCCTCGGCGGTGTGCTGGCGCTGGAGTTCGGTGTAGGAGGCCATCGCGGGAATCCGCCGCTCCAGGCCGGTGTAGAGGGCTTTCACGAGCTGTCCGCTGGTGCGCGACACCATCGTGTACTCCTGGTCGCCCAGGTGCGGCAGGTGGTCTATCGGCTGGTAGCCGCCGCGCGGACGGGGCAGCGGGCCGGTCGACAACCGGTCCGCGGCGGCGCGGGCGTCGGGGGCCCACACGTCGGCGCCGAGCAGCCGCACGAACCGGCCGTCCGGGCCGAACGCGGCACCGCCCACGACCACGGGGACGCCGGTGGCCTGGCAGGCGGTGATGGTGGCGTGCGCGGTGGGCAGCCGGGTGGCCAGCGAGCCGGACAGCGCGACGGCGTCCGGCCCGGTGCTGTGCAGGTGGGTGATCAGGTGCGGTGCGGGCACCTGCGCGCCCAGGTAGTCGACGCGGAAGCCGCGCAGCTTCAGCACCTCGGCGAGCAGCCGCGCGGGGAGCGCGTGCCACTCCCCGTCGACGCACGACACCGTGATCCTGCCCCGGCTGACCGGCGGGCGTTCGACGGTCGCGGCCAACGACGAGACCACGCGCTCGTTGATCGCGGTGGCCGCGTGCTCCTGGGCGACGGTCAGGTGGTTGGCGGCCCACTCGGCGCCGACCCGCCGTTGCACCGCGCCGACCACGTCGAGCAGCACGGTCTCCGCGTCGAGCCCTCCGGCGAGGGCACCCAGCACCACCTCGGCCGCGCGGTCCTCGTCGCCGTCCACGACCGCGTCCCAGAGCCGCAGCGCGCAGCCGGCCGCCTGCTCGGTGGTCGTGCTCATGCGGTCCCCTGTCCCGTGTCGGCCACCGAGGTCAGGTGCCTGCCCCGCGGCGCGGTGATCGCCAGCAGGGCGATGTCGTCGTGACCGCCTGCGCCGATCCATTGCGACGCGATCATGTGCACGTGCTCGACGACCGCGTCGGCGGGCATGCCGGCGCACGCCGCGAGCACCCGGTGCAACCGGTCCTCGCCGAACATCTCGCCGCCGACCGGCCCGCCGACCGCCTCGGTGATCCCGTCGGTGTACAGCAGGCAGGTGTCGCCCGGCGCCAGGACGACCTCGGCGGTCACCGCGTCGACCTCGGGCAGGACCCCGATCAGCGTGCCGCGGGTCGGCACCTCGTGCACCTCGCCGGTCGTCCGCACGACCAGCGGCGCCAGGTGCCCGCCGCTGGTCACCCGCAGCCGCACCTCGGAGCCCACCCTGGCCACGGACGCCAGCACGACCGTGACGAACCGGGTGTCGTGCTCGCTGAGCAGCGCGCCGTTGAGCAGGCTCAGCATCCGCCGGTGGTCACTCGCCAGCGGCAGCAGCGCCCGCAGGGTGGTGCGGACCTTGCCGGTCATCACGGCGGCCGCCAGCCCCTTGCCGCACACGTCGCCGAGCACGGCCAGCGACTCGCCGCCCTCCACCCGGTGGACGTCGTAGAAGTCGCCGCCGACGCGTTCGGTGTCCAGTGCGGGCCGGTAACGGCCCGCGAACTCCACGCCGTCGACGCTGCGCAGCATGGGCGGCAGCAGTTCGCGCATCAACGTCTCGGTGATCGACAGCTGCTGGGTGAACATCCGCGCCGCCGACATCGCCGCGCCGGCGCGGGCCGCGAACAGCCGCGCGAACGACTCCTCGCCCTCGCTGAACGTCTGCCGCTCGACCCGGCGCAGCAGCACCAGCGCGCCGGCCGGGACGCCGTGGCCGGGCAGCGGCGTCACGACGATCGACCCCACCTCGCCGAACCCCTCCGGCACCAGCCAGGACGGCGCCGAGGACGGCTCGATCCAGCGCGAGGGCACCGGCGGGAAGCCCTGCAGGGCCTCGGCGAGGCCGGCGACGTCACGCGGGTCGAGCGCCATCCGCACGTGCACCGCGTCGGAGCCGCGCACGCACCACGCGACCGGGTGGTCGCGCAGGCCGCCCGGTGCGACGACCCACGCCGCGTCGGCCAGGTGACCCGCCGCGAGCTCGGCGGTGATCTTCATGCACCGCTCGGGGTTGAGCGAGGTCAGCAGGGCCGACGACACCTCGCCGAGCAGCGCCGTGCGCTCCCGCTCGACGCGCAGCGCCTCCCGCGCCAGCCGCACGTCGGTGTCCTCCACCAGCCACCACGTCACCGTGCCGTCGTCGTGGCCGACCGCGTGCGCCTCGAAGCTGCGGTCACCGAGCAGCCCGCGCACCGGCTCACCGCGCGCCGGGCTGAGCCAGTCGGCGAGGTCGGACAGCGCGAGACCGGGCCGTGCGTCACCGAACACCGCCCGCGCGGCCTCGTTCACGGCCTGGACCACGCCCGCCGCGTCGGCGAGCACGGCCGGACAAGGCGCGCGCAACCACCCGAACTCGGTCACGCCTCCCGGTGACCGGACGGCAGGACTGGTCTCCACCACGAACTCGTCGGCCCCCGTGCGGGCGCCTGCACCTCACTCGAATCTCAGACTCGCCGCCGCACGACAACCCGCCCACAACGGCCTTGCGACCCGCTCGGGCCCACCCCCAGCCTGCCAGACGACGCCACCCCGCGCGAACACCGTCGCTCCGGGACGCCCTCGGCCCTCGTCCGAGAAGCCGGGCGATCACAGCACGTGTTCCGCTACTCCGCCCGCGGATGCCGATGTGGAACGTGCCGCGCCGCTTACTCTGGTTACCGGGCGCGACGACGCGCGCAGGGCAAGGATCGTCCTCGCTCTGGGCGGCGCGTGGACACAGACGGGCACCGGCCTTGGCCGCAGCGGTTCGTCACCGTCATGCGGGCGTGGCGGATTGCACGGTCAGCTGACGGCCGGATGATCAGAACGCGGGTCTGGCGAGGAACCGGAACTCGCCCAGGTCCGTGCCGGTCGACCAGGCGTTGGCGTATCGCGGTGCCGACGAGTCGGGGGGGGAGAGGCTCACGGTCAGATGACCGTCATACGCCGGAGGGCCATCGACTCTCCGAGGCACAGCACTTCGACCACGTCGACTCCCTCGAACGACCGCAAGTTGCCTGATTGCGGGCGATCGTGACCGAGAGAAGTGACGCCGCGAGGGCTTCCGTTCGTCACCGGCAAGACGATTCCCACCTAGAGGGGGACAGAGCGACTCCAACAGCGTCGCCTCGACCCCGGCGGGGCGACGGCGGTCAGGGTTTGCCCATGATCCGTCCGATGCCGGGCAACCTGGTCGGGGCGGTCGGGGTTCGATGGCTGGGGTGCGGCTGGATGGCGTCGTGGTGGTGTTCGACGAACTCCTTGAAGCCTTCGAGGTCGGTGTCGGGGGTGGTCAACCCGGCCGAGGCGAGGACTTCCTCGTAAACGCCGTGCGGCTCGACCACCACGCGCAGGTCCAGCCTGGTGGTGGAGTCGTCGACCGCGTGGAAGGTCGCCGTGCCAGTGCGCGGCGGCACCGACGGTGCCCGCCAGGCGACGAACTCGTGCGGGCGCTCCTGGATGATCTCGCTGCCCGGCTCGGCGACCCACTCCAGCCAGCGCCCATAGGCGACGGCCACCGGCGCGGACACCTCTGCGGAACACTCGAACGACGTCGTCATCACCACACCTCCGCGGTCGGTGTCCGGGTACCCAGTCGGCCGGTGCCGACGCGCGTGGACTGCAGGCTCCCGCGTCCGGCTGGCTCAGCGCTGGCGTGGGCGGGACTCGGCGGCGACGCTCGCACCGGTGGCCCCGTCGCCGAAGCTGCTGTGGTCGCCGGCTGCCTCAGCTGATCCGGTCATACCGGGTGTGCGTCGGAGGTCATGGCAGTGCGACGGCTGTGATGCGGTGTCGGGTCAGTGCTTCGTCGAAGTTGCCGCGTTCGTGTGCGGCGACGAGGTCGTGGGCGATGTCGCGCAGCTTGCGGTTGGTGTGTTGGGACGCCTGCCGCAGCAGCGCGAAGCTCTGGTCGGTGTCGTGGGCGAAGTGGCGCATCAGCAGGCCCTGGGCCAGGCCGATGGTGTGGCGGGTGTCGAGCGCCGTGGTCAGGTGCCGCACCAGCTGCTTGCTGTGGCGCAGCACCTCGATGTTGTCCAGGGCGACGCCGGCGTGCAGGGCGATCATGAGGATGATGTCGTAGGAGTGGTCGTTGAACCGGTGGGATTCCCGCGACAGCAGCACAGCCGCGGCGGTGGGGGAGTGGTCGGTGGGCAGGGGCAGCGCGAGGCAGCTGCGGTGGCCGTGCACGGCGAGGCGCGAGGCGAACAGCGGCCAGCGGTGGTCCTGCCCGGTGTCGCCCAGGCGGCGCGGTTCGCGGTAGCGCAGCACCTCGCGGACCGGATCGCCCTCGTCCGCGGAGAGGTCGAGCGGCGGGTGACCGGTGGACGCGACGATGTCGACTTCACCTCGGCGGTCGACCGCGAGGAAGGCCAGGTCGCAGCCCGGGACGGTGCGGACCAGGTGTTCGGTGAACCGGCGCCCGACGGCTTCGTGCTCCTCGTCCTCGATCAACCTGCCCATCCGGGCCAATTCGGACGCCAGTGTGCGGACGGAGACGTCCTGGTCACGTGTCATCGATGCACCCCTCGACGGGCCGTGCCCCGCGACGGCCACGAGACCGGGCGGGACTGGGTATCGGGATGCTGCCCTGCTGAACACCTCCAGTCGGACAACCTAACGCATTCGGACAGCACCGCTCCTGCCGGTCGGGGTGTCCGGGGATGGAAGATCCCGATGCACGCGGCAGTGGCAGCGGGTCCCGCATCGCCACGCTCCACCCCGTCGCTGTTCACCTGGAACGCCACCGCCACCGGCAGCGGCTCGACCCTGACGATCACGCCAAGATCGTTTGCTCCCAATTTGCTCCCACGACAGCAGAACAGCCCACCGGTGAAGATCACCGACGGGCTGTCTGACCTGCGTTTATCTATGGTGGACGATACTGGGATTGAACCAGTGACCCCTACCGTGTCAAGGTAGTGCTCTCCCGCTGAGCTAATCGTCCGAGGCGGAGACGGGAATCGAACCCGTGTACAGGGCTTTGCAGGCCCTTGCCTAAGCCACTCGGCCACTCCGCCATGATTCCCGAAGGCTAGCACTCAGGAGTATGGCCTGAGCCCAAGGGGCCCTCTGCCGAGCGGATGACGAGACTCGAACTCGCGACCCTCACCTTGGCAAGGTGATGCGCTACCAACTGCGCTACATCCGCATGCTCCGAGGGATTTCTGGGAACTTTTCCCCTTTTGGGGGCTGTCGTTCCGGTCTTCCCCGGTGCGAGAGGAACTTTATTACATGGACCGCAGTGGGATCAAATCGGGGGTCCCTTGATCCCCCGGCAGGCCCGCTACCTGCGCTTTTACGTCAGATCGTTGGAGATCAGGTGGGTCAGGGCCTCGTCGACGTCGACCCACAGGTGCTCGTTGCCGGGCACCACGACGTCGTACGTCCGGTCGAGGAAGTCGGCGAGCTCCTGCGCGGACGCCTCGAACATGGCGTGGCCGGACGGCGAGCTGAGTTCGATCACCACGACCTCGGGGTCGTCGGCGGCCGGTCGGATGCGGACGTCGCCGTCACCCGCGTCGGCGATCAGGCCGTCGGCGAGGAGGTCGCGGGCGAACACCCACTCGACCCACCCGGCACGGCCGGTGCGGAACGCGGCGACTACCGCGTACGGGTCTTTCGTGTCATAGCGAAGCTCCACCTGCACCGGGACGGCCGGGGTCCGCGGCGCCAGCAGGTCGAAGACCGCTGTTGAGCGGAGTGTCACGTGGTCATTGCGCATCGTCGTTACCCTCTTCTCCCTTCCGGCCAATGGAACGACCGAGTTCTCTACTTGTGACGTATATGTGGCGAGGAACGCTCGAACCGAGGGTGTTTATCACCCGATTGGGGCCATATAACTCCACTGGGCGACCTCCTCGATGCGCTCCGTGTCCACGCCGTCGGGCTGGTCCCCATCTTGCTGGGTTTAACCTGAACCCGGTACCGGCTGTTGCGCGAATGTTGGACGTGAGGACCTCTCTGGTGGCTGACTCACCCGCTCCGCCGCGACGGGAACCCGATCGACGTCCCTCCGATGTGGAGCTCGTCGGACGGGTCGCGACGGGTGACCGCGCGGCGTTCGGTGACCTGTACGACCGCTACGCGAAGCCCGCGTACTCGCTGGCTCGGCGCATCTGCGTCGACCCCGGACTGGCCGAGGACGTGGTCCAGGAGGCCTTCCTGGTCCTGTGGCGCAACCCGGCGGGCTACGACCGGTCCCGCGGCGGCTTCGGCACGTGGCTGATGACTGTGGTCCACCACCGCGCCGTCGACGCCGTACGTCGGGAGAACACCCAGCGTAGACGAAGTGTCCCGCTGACCGACGAGCTGTCCGAGCGCAACATCCCGCCGTCCGACGGCGCCGACCACGCCGCGTTGACGGGTGTCGTGGGCGCCGAGGTGCGGGAGGCGCTGCAACGGCTGCCCGAGGACCAGCGGCAGGTCATCGCCCTGGCGTACCTGGGCGGTTACACACAGATAGAAGTCGCGGCGCTGACCGGCATACCCCTGGGCACGGTGAAGTCGCGCACGTTCGCCGCGATACGCAGGCTGCGGACCGTGCTGCAGTCGGCATGGGCAGGGGAAACCGGCGGAGACGCGCCGGGCAGGACGACGGGAGCACACCGGTGACCCGGGAGCAGAGGGACGACTGGTGCCCCCAAGAGGAGCTCGCGGTCGGGTTCGCGATGCACGCGCTCGAACCGGACGAGGAGACGCGGTTCCGCGCCCACCTGCCGGAGTGCCAGCGGTGCCGGCGGACGGTCCGCTCCACCCAGGAGGTGACCGCCGCGCTGGGCGGATCGGTTCGGCAGCACGAACCGCCCGAGCACCTGCGGTCCCGTCTGATGGCCGCGATCGCGGACACCCCGCAGGAACAGGCGCCGGAACGCGTGGCCGAGCCCGTGTCGCTGGACTCGCGGCGACGTCGTCCGTCCGGCGGATGGGGGCGCAAGGCGCTCGTCGCGGCGGCCGCGCTGATCGTCGTGGCGGTGGCAGGCGTCGCGGGCGTGCAGTTCGACCGGCTGAGCGACCAGGTCGCGCAGCAGGGGACGCGGGCCGAGCAGTTGGAGCGCGCGCTCCAGGTCGCCGCGGACCCCGAGACGAACCGTGCGGTGCTCCGGGCGAAGACCGGTGACCCGCTGGCCGTGCTGCTGTCCGGTGACGCCGACGCCGCCGTCATGCCGATGAGACTCCCGTCGAACGACGCGACGAGGCAGACTTATGTGGTGTGGGGCACCAGCACCAGAGATCCTGTGGCGTTGGCCACATTCGACGTCGCCGCGGACGGTTCGGACGTCCGACTGCTGCGGTGGTCGCCGGACGCGCACAAGCACAACGGCTTCGCGATCTCGCTCGAACCGGGCCGCGAGGCGCCCGCGTCACCGTCCGAAGTGCTGGCATCGGGCCAGGTCGGCCCCGCGTGAGGAACGCATGAGCGATGATGTGCGCATGACCACGGAGCATCGCGAGGACACCGCCGAGGGGGCGGAGCACCGCAGCTGGTTCCGGCGCAACCCGGCGCTGAACCTGACCTACCGCATCGGTGTCGGTGTGGTCGGCGGCTTGGTGCTGGTCGCGGGCGTGTTGATGATCCCGTACCCCGGTCCCGGGTGGCTCGTGGTCTTCGCCGGACTGGCGATCCTCGCCACGGAGTTCGAGTGGGCGGGGCGGGTGCTCCGGTTCGCCAAGCGCTACTACGACGCGTGGGTCGAGTGGCTGAAGCGCCAGAACCTCGTGGTGAAGGCCCTGGTGCTCGCGGCTACCGGGCTCGTGGTGGCGTTGACGTGCTGGCTGCTGGGGGCGTTCGCGCTGGTCGGCGGCTGGTTCGGGCTCGAGTGGGCCTGGTTGGAGAGCCCGATTTTTGGTTCGCGGGGATGATGTTGTAAGCTATGGCCACACCGCGAGAGCGGGAGTGAGAACCGAATACGGGCGTTTAGCTCAGCGGGAGAGCGCTTCGTTCACACCGAAGAGGTCACTGGTTCGATCCCAGTATCGCCCACAGTATGTTTGTGCAGGTCAACGGCTCGTAGACGATCTTCGTCTGCGGGCCGTTGATCGTTGCGGGGAGCAATTGGGAGCGGATGATCTTGACCACCTCCGTATTTGCGAAGGTGGTCATGGGTTCGTGCTCCCCGTTTGCTCCTGGGTTTGCTCCCAGCGGTGTTGGAGTGCGGTGAGCATGGTGTCGATCATGGGTTGGGTGACGTGGGAGTAGACGCCCATGACGCCGTGGAACTTGTGGCCGATGCGCTTGTGCTGGAGGACTTCGGGGACGCCGTGTTCGATGAGCCAGGTCTTGTGGGTGTGGCGTAGGTCGTGGAAGTGCATGTCGGGGTTGATCCGCGGTCGGTCGGTGGCGGTATCGGCGCGAAGGGCGGGTAGCCAGACGCGGCGGCGGAAGTTGGAGCGTCGGTGGAAGCCGCCGTCGGTTCCGGTGAAGACGAAGCGGGCGTGGGGGTGGCGGTCGTGGTGGTCGTCGAGCAGGTCGACCAGGAACCGGGGTAGTCGGCGTAGGACGCTCCTCCCGCTACGGGTGGCCTCATCGGCTGGCACGCGGCATACGGGTCGACGGGCGCCAGCGGGGGCGGATGGACAGTCGCCGCCCTGCGGACGCGAGGATCGGGATCGACCAGCGGTTCCCGCCGCACCGCGACGGACATGGTGTGTCACGTCCGGGCGATCGATGACCGCAGCACCGGATCCTCGTGATGGGTCGGACCGGTGAGCTCGCCCCGGACCGGCGTGTATGGGCGCTGGACAGTCGCCGTCCGTCGGCAGTCGTTCCATATCACGGTGTCCGGCGGATTCGAGTGCCGCCACGACTCTCACCGCCGCCTGCCGTAGGGCTGAACACGATCCCCGGGCCCTACTCGACACGACGCTGTTCCCAGCGCTGGATGATCCGCTCAGCGGTAGCCCGGTCGATCCGGTCGAACCTGCCGTCGTGACGCCCGCGGTGCCAGTCCTCCAGGACGTAGCTCCTCTGCCAGCCGGTGCCTAGAACGTAACGCTGCTCTCTCTCGGCCCCGCTGGGAACCACCCACGTGCGGAGTAACCCGGTGGGGTCGTCCGCCGTGGCTCCCCAGTCCACCCATGCGAGGTAGGAGTACTCGTGTCCGTCCTCCTCATGCACCCGCCCCGCTCCCGTCAACTCAACGCCGGCAGAACGACGCCGGATCCTGCAGCGCAGGACGGGGTTCTCGTGACGATGGCGAAGTGCTCATACTGCCGTTCCACCTGGATCTCGCTCTCAGTCAGGGGAGGGAAGCGCCCTCACCAACGAAGGCATGCCCATCATCCTGCCCTTTCAGTGCGCGGGATGCCGTGACGGGCACGGCGTGTTCGACTACCGGGGTCGTCATGACGGTCTGACCGCCGTGGGCACGGGACGGCGCGCATCCCCAACCCCAACCTGCTGGTCACCTCATGGACGGCCTACCACACCGGTCTGCCACCGCTGAGCTACTGCGCGCTGTCTGCCAGGCCGACCGCCAGCTGAGGATGCGTCCGCGTTCGAGCGGGGTACGTTGCCGCCGATGGTGCGGGAGGCTGCGGACGCGATGGAGGCGGAAGTGCGAGTGTCCGTGGACGTGGCACACCAGTACGTCCGCTGACCCCCGGACCCCAGTTCGTTCCATACGGGCGGGGAGCCGCGAGCGGCCACGATCGACTACATGGTTGAGCAGGGGCTCGGTAAGGGCTTGCCGCGGCTGGAGGTGTCGGTGGGTCTGACGGGTTCCTCGGTTGTCCAGTGGTCGGTGACCACACTTGGTGTCGTGAGTTCCGTATGTGGTCACTCATGTTCGAGGTTTGTCGCAGGTGCGGTTGAGTGCTGTTACCTGCGGTTTCGTGCCGTTGGGTGCAGTTGAAGACGTCTCTGAGGACTTCTACTGTGTCAACGTAGATCAACATGCACTCTGACCTGCGGAAATGAGTCTCCAATACGTTCCGTGGGTGCAGTTCACCGTGACTGGGAGTCGTTGGGTGCTGTTGGGCGCGTCCTGCGGCTCCCAATCTGCTCCCACAGCGCTGCTCCCAGGGGTTGGACGGACGCGGCATTTAATGAGGATGCCGCCCAGTCACTGTCATCGGCGGATGTCGAGTCCGGTGATTGCTACTTGATCGGTGATGACTGGTAGGACGTGCGCACTCCGGACGCGCCTCGTTTGACCGGTGTGGTAGAGGGCGTGGGTCGAGGTAGGCGATCAGGCTGGGGTGGCAGGACTGTGCGGGGAGGGATGTAACGGTGGTGTAGCTGTCCCAGATACGAGTACAGGCGACCCAGCAGGGGGTGGAGTGTCCGAGGACTTACGTTCGGTGGTCGAGGCCGTCGGGGCTGTTGGAGAGTGGTTCTCCGGTTCGGCGTCCGTGCTGGCGTTTGTGGCATTCTTGTTCGAGTTTGTGCGCGGTCGTGGTGAGACAAGGTCGTTTCGCCCCCTCTTCGGTTGGCTGACGGCCGCGTTGGGCGCGGTCGCCATGATCACTTCGGTGGTGGCACTGCGTGAGCGCGGAGTGCGACTGTGGGAAGCTGACGGCCGAGTGCTGGCCGGGTTTCTGCTGATTGGCCTCATTCTTATAGTGGTCGGCTCGCTTACCGCTTTGTTCACCCCGTCGTCGGACCTGTCCGTGTTGCGGGAAATTGCCGATGCAGTGGACCGCGCGATTCACCGTGAGCAGGAACCGAGTGACTTTGTGGCGTCGAATTACGTTCCGTTGCGAATCGAAAGGGTCACGGAGGTTACATGGTACGGGAGAAGTAGGCCTTCGTCGTCACGGTTAAGAAGTACCCGGATGCCAACGGCATCTGTGTCCGTTGTCGCCGGACCTGCCGGCAGTGGGAAGACCGTCGCCTTGTGGCAGTTCGCCTCCGATATCTGTCGCACAGTGCGATCGGACCGCCGACCGCGGGAGCTCGTCGTACATGTAAGGGTCCGTATTTCCGATGTCGACGGTCCGATCGACGAGGATCTCATCCGCAGCCATCTCGCGCGGTCGGTATCCAGGGGCAACACCGCGCTCGCTGCGAAGTTGGAGTCATACCTCGCGGTAGTCAACGGCCCGCGCTGGGTCTTCGTGTTCGACCTAAATGCCGAATTGACTCGTGAACAAGAGATCGAGTACTTCGAGGCGCTGCGCAACTTCATGCGGCATCGCGATCGCGACCGCGCTGTCATCGCGGTCCGTGACGGTTTCTTCGGTGCGCATCCGGTATTCGTCGTGTGTCCCCCTGACCGGAACCAGGTACGCGAACTGCTGGCGAAGCAGGGCATGGCGTTACCCGACGCACGTTTCCCGCCCGAACTTCTCAGAACGCCGGATTTGCTCATGAAGTTCGGCGCACATCTGGATGCCGGTGAAGAAGCCGTCGAATCGTTCATTGGAAGCCGCATTGATCGGCAATCGGATCCAGGGCCGCTTGACGAGCCATCGCGCGAACAAGCGGAATATGTTGCCTATCATCTGTTGATGGGATCCCCGGTGGACGACGTGGCGGCACTCCTGACAGTTCGGCTAGGACGCATTGAACGCGGAGCGTTCGCGTTCCGATTCTCAGTCGTCGGCACACACCTGGCCGCAAGTCATATGTTGCGGCACCGGCTGGACAGCATGATCCTCGATATGGTCCGCACGGAAGCGGCCCGTGAGGTGCTCTTGGCGGTTCTGACACGCGCCGACGACGCGTACGCAGCCCGCGTGATGGAACGGGTCACCGATCTGGTCAGGATGCAGTGCGATGTGCCGACTACGTCGAATGAACTGCCGCCTCTGGGTTCGTTCCATTGGTCGCCGGAAGTACTGCATGCGCTGCGGGTCGTCTGCGATGCCGATCGTGCGCGTCCCCGGCTACTAATACCTTCTGAGCTAAGGGAACTGGCGGACCGCCTGGTGTGGCAGGCGGTGTTCGGCGGCGGCCAGCATGAACGGGAAGCCGCAGCTGCACTCGTCTCCCTGTGCACGGCGACGCAGGTTCTGGAGTTATACCGGCAGGCCATTACGCTTAGATACGATCGACGGACCACTTCTTATATCGCGATGCAGCTCGGCGATGAATTGACGTACGTCGAGCGCGTGGTCATGCTGAGTCGCGCTGTGGGTGCCTGTGCCGACGGGCCGGTGTACATGCTACCGAGCTCCGACCAGGGGCGTGGTCTCTTACCGCGTGTCCTCGAAGGGGTCGTCACGACAGCGATGCCAACCTCGCTCGGGTTGGCCATCGTTCTCGCGGCCTATGCAACGAATGCGGCCGATATCCCGTTCCGACTCATGCTCTACGGCTCGGGAGCACTGCTGGCCCTGCTCGCCTGGCGCCTGCGAGCAGGGATAGCCTCACTGGGGCGTTTTGAGGCCCGAGGGCTTAGAGTTCTGACGTACGTCGGTGGATTTGTCTGTGGGCCGGCTGCCCTTAGTCTGACTCTCGCTGTGGTGACCTTTTCCGGCAATCTCCTGCAAAATATAACTCTGCTCTGGGTGTTCAGTTGGCCGTTGGCGATGATCGCCGCCGTTATCCATGACCCATTTGGTAAACGTCCATGGATCTTCCCTCAGGGAGTGCTGCGTGCGATTCCGCATTATCGCGAGCAATGGAGTCACCATGCCGACGCGGTCTTGGATCGCTTGCGAGGTCTCCGCTCGACGCCGAAAGTAATTCTACTGATCATAATGGGCGCTGTACTCGCGATCCTGCCAGTGGACCTGCCGATCCGTGGTGACATTGAACAGAATATTGACTACCCGGCGCTCATCATTGTCGTCATCGTAGGGTTTGGATTGATGAAACAGCCCGTGCATAAGCTCGCGTCGGAGGATGTCATCGCCGCTAGCATCGTCGCGGGAGAGATGACTGAGGAGCGGTTGTTCGCTGAGATTCGCGAGCGCGCCGGACGCAGTCCCAGTGAACTGCTTGCTTTGCTCCAAGTGCTCGAGGCAGCCCCGCCAGGAGCGCTGCGGTCGTGCGTTTCCATCCTCCAATCGCTGGACACGCTGCTTGAGTTCGTCGAACGCACGCTGCCCGCTCCGATCAAAGGCTCCGCCGGTGCTGTGAAACCGGACCTATGGCGCTATGCGCCCCAGACCAGTCCGAGGGAACTGCTCGACTGGGCGATCGAGCACGATCGCTCGCAGGGCGGGTCGGTCGTCCGACTCGCCCACTCCCCCCGGCACCGTGCGCTGCTCAGCGCGGCGATCAGTTATGCCATGACCGAGGTCGGGTGAGCAGTTCGCCAGTCGCCGCCGAGGGTACATGGCCGAGTTGAAGCCGCGTCTCCGTGCAGGTTCTGCCAGCGGATGTTGGTATGTAGCACGTAGAGGATGCGCTGCAGAACGACCGGTTCGGTCCGGACGAGCTGAGCTAGCGGTCGGCCGGACGGACCATCCGCCAGGCCGACCGCGAACTGGGGATGATGCGGGTTGTGGTGGAGGAGGCGTCCGCGTTCGAGCGGTATACGTTGCCGCGGATCGTGCGGCAGGCTGCGGGCGCGAAGGAGGCGGAGGCGCGAACGTTCGTGGACGTGGCACGCCAGTACGTGAACAACGTGGGCTTCATTTCGGGGCGCCTGGCCGCCAGGGAACGGCTGGACGCCAAAGGCTGGGCGGCGCTGGCCATACGGGAAGCGGGCTGGCTGTGCTGGGCCATCACCGCGGACCGCAGGCGTCGCAGGGAGGGTGGGACGCGTTCGGTTTCGGCGCGGCCTTGGTTGAGGTAACGGACCGGGAGGTTGGCGCTGCCGGGGTAGCCCAGGGCGCGGATCTCGGCGAGCAGGTGGGTGACCGGGACGTCGGGTTGCTGCGCCAGGCGAGCACGCAGGTGGTCGCGGTAAGGGTCGACCATGCTGCGCCGGTAGGGCGGCGGACGCCGCAGATCCTCGGCGGAGGGGATGCGGGCGTAGCGCTTGACCGTGTTGAGCGACACCCCGAGTCGTCGTGCGCATTCCAGCAGCCCGACGCCTTGGTCGAGCAGGCCGTGGACCGCGGCGTGCCGCTGCAGGGCCCGCTCCTCCGCGGCCTTGGTGCGCCGTGCCGGTCGGACGTACCAGCACGTGCTGTGGGCAGTTACGGTCTTCTCCACCGCCGCCACCAGGTTGCTCCAGATGTGCCACCGGTCGCCGATCTGGATCGCGTTCGGGGCGCCTTGGCGGACGGCTTCGGCGTAGGTGGCCGAGCCGTCCCGACAGACCATCCTCACGCCGGGATGCTCGCGCAGCCAGGCGGTCAGGGTCGCGGCCCTGCGGTCTGGCAGCACATCGACCCGACGGTGGGTGACCGCGTCGATCAACACGGTTGCGTAGCGGCGACCACGCCGCAGGGCGAAGTCATCGACTCCCAGCACCTCCACCGCCCCGACCGGCGGATCGGGCAGGGCGTGCACCAACCGCAGCAGCGTGCTTCGACTGGCAGGCAGACCGAGTCCTGCGGCCAGACGTGCCCCGGTCCTGCCCGCCAACGCCAATCCGATGCACTCCAACGCAGTGCGCGACGACAGGGTGCGCCGCGCGTGCCCGACGGTCAGACCCTCGACCTGCTCGGCGAACGTCCCCACCACGCAGCCCTGGTCGTCGCAGAAGAACCGGCGCACCCGTAATCGCAGCACCACCGGCCGGCCCGTCGCCGGCACATCGTCCAACTTCCGGTCATAGCGGCTGTGTACCCGACCCGACCGGACACCACAGGAAGGGCAGCGTGCGGTCCTCACCCTCGTGCACGCCCAGATCCCCACACCCGAGGAGGTCCGCTCGACCCGCTCCACCACCACACCGGCAAGGTGCGGCAGCAGCGCTGCCAACCAGTCACGATCACACTCCGCCCATGATCACAGGCTCCTCAGCACCCACCAGCGGTCACCCAAACTCGTTGATCACGCAATCAGTGACAGAACCGCTCGTTTGACAGACCCTCCTCTACCTGCGTGGATGAGGTTATCGGCAGGCACAATCCCACAGGCTGGTCCGGGACGGGACAGCAGAGTGGAGGGCAAAACGAAAGCCCCAACCACTGGGTGGCTGGGGCCGGGTGTCGAGTCGGTTCGGACCAGATGCTAGAACTGTTCACATCGGATCATCCACCGCTCCCCTGTAACTAGCATAGCACGTTCGCGCGTTCTCACCAGGTCGGATCACGACTCGTCCATCTCGATTGCCGGGATGGCGACGTGGTGCCACGCGCCCAGGTCCCGAGGATCGAAGAAGGCATCGGCCCGCAGTGGTGTGGAGAACACGTCGACGTAGGACACCTCCAGCCAGTAGAAGACCGTTCGAGGCGATCCCCCCAAGGCCTTAACAGCCTCCTCGAACGCCGCGGGCAGGCCACTGGTATCGCTGCCGAGCCTCGCGGTGAAGACCGCCACTTTGCCTGCGCCGAGGACGGTGGGACCGACCAGTGGTCCGTTGCGGCCGTCGGAGCGCCACAGCCTGCCGGCGACTCGCAGCGCGGGCCCTTCGCCGGCGTTCTCGACCGGGATCAGGAAACGGTCGCCGGTGTCCTCGACGAAGGCGTAGGAGCCGACTGCGGGCGGGGTGAGCACGAAGCGCTCCCGCGTCGGCGGGTGCGCCGCGAGGTTCCCGGAGAAGTCTGGGAACGACACCGACTGGTGTACCGGGAGCAGGAGCGGGTGACGGCTGATCACGAGTGTCCGGCGCGCGTGGGCGAGTTGCCGGTCGGTGCGGGCGAGCGCCTCGCGCGACAGGTGAAGCGCGGTTAGCGCGGCGGTGGCGGAGGCGAGAGCCGACAGGGCTCCCACGACCGCCCCGGCGCGCCCGTCCGGTCCGCGCGCCGCGAACCACACCGCGGCGCCGATGGCGGCGACGACCACGACGGCGACCAAGCCCAGCGGAGCCGGGCGCCGGGGCGTGCGTGCGCGTCGGGCTCGCACGCTCACCGCCGCAGCGCGAGCCCGGCGTCTCCCCAACCGGACTTCGCGATCGTGACGTGCCTGTCCCGCCACACCACCAGCTGCGACTGGGCCAGGATGCGGAGTAGGCGCTGCCGGTCCCGCAGGTCGTAGCCGAACAGCGGAATGGCGCGGGCCTCGTCCTTGGCCTCCATGCCGGCGAACACGTCTTCCTCCGCGACGGCCTGACCCAACCGGTCGGAGAACGCCGCGTACAGCGCCTGGTACGCCTGCTCGAACAACCGGGACAGGGCGCTGTCCGGTGCCATCGCGTGCCGGCGGCCGTCCACCGCCACGACATCGATCACACCGGTCGCCTTCGCGTAGGCGATCGCCTCTTTGATCCGGCCTGCGGCCCGCTGGTCGGCGCCCTGCCCGATGCCGCGCCTGCCCAGCAGGGGTTCCAACTGACCGAACGGGACGCTCGCGGTGCGCCTGCGGTAGCACTCTGCGGTGAGCCCGGCGTATACGCGCCACAGGTGCTCCAGGTATCCCAACTGGAGCGGCTGTCCGACGATCGAGAAGGTGCCGTCGGCTTCGCGGCGCACCAGTCCTACCGCAAGCAGCCCGTCGATCACACGGTCCAGCAGAGTGCCGTTGTCGGTGCGGAACGGGCCGGTGCGCATGCTCGCCATCGTCAGCCCGCGCGGCCGCGAGGACAGCCGCCGGATCGCGTGGTCCGCCGCGTCGATGTCGGCCAGGTGCTCCGGCGTGAGCTTGACGTAGGTGCGGGTGGCCGACCTCGACAGCCACTCGCCCCCCTTGCCCGGGAATGCCGCATCGATCCGCAGCACCTTCTCCGCCAGTGCGTCGATGAGCGACCAGTACCGGCTCTCGTCGTCGTTCTCGATGACCGCCCATTGGACGAGCAGGGCGGTGCGCTCACCCTTCTCCTTGCCGCCCAGGATGTGACCGCGACGCTGGAGTTCGAGCAGTCCCAGCAGAGACCGGCACCCGGTGTCGGTCTTACGGTCGCGCAGTACGGTGACCTCGGCGATGTCGACCGACTCGAGGCCGGGCGTGGTGAGGATTTGCCGGAGTTCACCGCTGAGCTTGCCCGGGTCGCCGTAGACGACGGTGACCTTGCGCCCGTCCCGGCGCAGGCGTGAGATCAGGGGTATGAAGTCCTGGTCGCCGGTGACGAGGAAGAACTGGCCGACACCGGCGTGCAGGTAGTCCATCGCGAGCACGGTGAGGACGATGTCCGCCTGCTCCTTGGTGCTGCGCACTGTCTCCGGCTCGATCATGTGCTCCCGCATGGCCGCGGAGATCGTCCCGTCGAACTTCGCGGCGGCCATGTGCGCATGGTGCAGCCGGTCACCACACCGGCGGCTGGCGAACGCCCACAGGTCGTCGATGTAGGACCGCTCGACGACCTTCCCGCGTCCCAGGATCGCCCCGGCCAGGTTCTCCCAGTCGATCAACAGGACACCCTCGTCAGATGGACTCATCGCTCTCCCCTGGGCGGAGTGGGGGCACGCCCGGGGTGGCCCGGTCGTCGGACAGGTGGTTCAGGAACGTTTCGGCGCCCACCAGCGTGCGGTACAGATCGTCTACCACGGCGGTCAGCAGGTTCACCGGGAACTGTTGGTAGTCCTCCGCATGCGCGACACAGGTGAGGAACTGGCACGCGGCTGGGACAGCCAGCAGGATGGTGCGGCACAACCGCTCCGGTGGCGAGCCGTGGCTGCCAGGCGTGCGCGCCAGCACCGCCATCAGCCCTTCCCACGGTTCCGCTGGCACCGGACCGCCGGTCGCCCCCAGGGCGGTCGCGAGTTCGGCGTCGACCCCGACCAGCATCCGCGGCGAGTTGTTCTGGGCGAGGTCCCACAGCCGGGACACGACGGACTTCCCGTTCTTCACGTTCGGCCGGTACGAGTCCGTGGTGCGCACCTCGTCCACCGCCTCTACGGCGCCGGCCAGGAAAGCAGACCAGTCCGGGTCCGACCGTCTCCGGATCCGGTTGAAGAACGGCTGCTGCTGCGCAGGGCCCCGTCGGTGCACGGCGACCAACCGCCGGACGAGTGCCTCCTCCAGCGCGAACACGGCCCGGTGCACGCGGGTGATGTCGATCTCGTCGGCGTCGAGCGGCGCCTCGATCCGCCGCGTCACGTCGGTGATGAAGCAGGTGATCTCCAGGTTTCCCACGCCGGGCACCCAGTCAGGCCAGGTCACCGGCGAGTAGCCCTGCCCAATCTCCAGTTCGCGACGGGCCAGCAGCACGACACCGATCCGGTGCGGGTCCGGGCGCGGGTGCGCCAGGACTGCCAGGAACTCCGGGCGGTTGCGCTCCAGCAGGCCCACCAAGTCGAGCATGAGCGCGTTGGCGTTGGTGAAGCCGCTGCTCCTGACGATTAGGACGCCGATGCCCCGGTCGAGCAGCAGCGGTTGCAGGCGGGCGGCGTAAGCGTTGCGGTCGCCGGCGAGGCTCAGCCAGTAGGTGTTCAATGGCGCGTCGGCTGTCGAGTCGAGCCGGGCGATCGTCTCGGCCACCCTGGTGGGTTCCGGGTCCCCTGTGCGCATCCCGCCTCCTAGAACGGCCGGACTGCGGCGGCGATGCGCCCGAGCAGCCGGATTCGAGGACGCACCACGCCCGATTCGAGCATCAGAAAGTTCGCCCGGGTCGCGGTCGACAACAGGTCCTCCGGCGACGTCCCGGCGCCGGTGCGCTCCGCAAGCGCGATGAACTGCTGCAGGGGCAACGAGAAGGTCTCTGGTGAGGCGAGGACGAGCGCGCGCAGCGCCGAGTACACCGAGTGGAGCCACGGTTCGTTGGCACGACCGGTCGGCGAGAGATGGTCGGCCGCCGCTCGCTTGAACATCTCGTAGTGGTGGTTGTGCACGATGGAGGCGTGGCCGAGGCAGGAGTTGGTGAACTCCACAAACAGCTCGGGGGTCACCGGGGCCAGGCAGGACGAGGGGCGTTGGCTGTCGATGAGCCAGTCCCAGAACGACACCAGCAGCTTGCCGGTGAGGAACGGGTGGCCACCGGTCTCGGCATAGACCAGGTTCACGAAGTCCGGGTGCAGGTCCACGTGGCTGCTCATCATCTTCTGCACCAGTTCATGGAATTCGCTCACCGAGGTGGCTGCGGCGTCGTGCGAGAACAACGGGAAGGGGTCCTGCATGACGACCGGGCTGAGCTGGTTCTGGTCGGTGAGGATCCAGTGGGCGTTGGGCTGCTGTCCCATGAAGATGAGCAGGTTGTCACGGGTGAAAGCGACCAGCTGGTTGAGTAGGGGCTGGACCACGGTGTAGCGCAGTCCCGGATCCCGGATCATCGAGGTCCGCAGGTCGCCGAACAGCGTTTCATACTCGTCCAGCACCAGCACGACCCGGGCTTCGGTCGAAGCCGACAGGCATTGCGCGACCGTGCTGCCGACGAAGTCCTCGTCCAGCCGGTCACCGGACCTCAACGCCCGGCGTATTGCACCGTAGAACACGTCGCCGTCGGCCATCTGCCCGGTCGAGTCGCAGGTTTGCGCGACCACGACGGACTGGCCCGAGGTAGAACCGAGGTCGGTGGCGCATGCGGTGGTCTTGCCGCTGCGCCGCACGCTGCACCACAGCCGCACGCCGTTGCGGCGCTCGAAGGACTGCATGAGTCTGCGCACGCTGGTCCGGTAGACGTGGCTGTACCGGGTCAAGAACGGGCTCTCCAGTGGGAACTCGGCGGCGAAGTTGAAGTCGATTGGCCGCTGCCCGGAGGCGGACTTCGTCTCGTAGACGAGGTCTTCCAGCAGCGCGACGAGCCGGGTGTGCGGTTCCTCCGCCGCCGCGCCGCCGCCGGTGGCCACCACGATGTCGGACAGCCGCTCCGCGCTGAGTAACTGGATCCGCAGGTCAGCGCGCAGCGGTGCGATGACGGCGCCGACCGCGCGCCCCGCAGCCTCCTCGATCTGAAGCCGGTCGACGAACCTGGCGGAGGTGTAGCAGTGCACCTCGATACGCCGCGACCCCACCGTGCTGGGTGCGCCCTGGAGGGACACCTCTAGGCGGCGGTTGCCGTCGGCGTACTGCGACAGGGCCGGGAGCGGCGCGGCCGAGGGATCCTTGGTCAGCAGGACGTCCAGCGCGCGGACGAACGGCAGCACGGAGTCCTGGAGCCCGTCGAGGAGGTCGCCGGGTTGCAGGTTGCCCATCAGCTCGCGCAGGTCGTCGGCGGTGAGGAAGGGCAGCACGTGTACCCACGAGCCGGGGAAGCGCGGCAGGATCTTGCTCCCCACGGTGTCGAGCCTGGCGTTCGAGTAGCCGATCAAGATGCCCGAGGTCATCGCCGAGCAGAGCTGCCTGAGATGCCGCGTCGTGCCGGAGTGGTGGGCCTCCGCCAGCCTGGCGGAGTAGAACTCCAGCGGCAGGTCGAGGAAGCGCTGCAAGCCAGCCAGGGACTTGGTGATGGCGTAGTGCGCGCCAGCGGTGTTGTGCCCCATCTGGTAGCGGTACCCGCGCTGGAAGATGTCCGTCGCGTGGTGGCTGAGCCCGGCCTTCACGAGGTTGAGCCACAGCCCGGGCTTGTCACCGGACTCCAGCTCTGGCAGGAAGGCTTCGAAGTACTGGGAGAGCGTGTCGCGGTAAAACGTCGCCCACTGGAAGATGTGCCGGCGACCGAGGTCTTCGAGGTCTTCGCTGAGCCGGTTCTTCGAGTACGTCAGCGGCGTGCTGGACCGGTCTCTGGACACTGGGCCGGGACTGCCCGGTGGTAACACCGGGCGCGGCCGAGAAGCGACCGGTGGCGGCCCCTGCCGCGGGCCCGGGATCGGCACGCCCCGGTCGGACTCGGTGGACTCGGCGAGCTCCGTCGACGGGGGAGCAGGGTCGTGTGCGTAGTCGTCGGCCTCCGCTTCGGGCCGGTGCCCCGCGCGCTCGGCCCGGAGCAGCGCTTCGGCGAGAGTCTCGGTCAATGCCCGGCGGCGCTTGGGGAGGAAGCCCGCCAGGCACGCGTGGAGCTGGGCGGTGTAGGACAACAGGTCCGCAGGGTCCGCCGATCCCAGCAACGCCCGGAACTCCGCTTCGGCGCGTGCCGGCTGCACGGTACGGTTCAGCTGCCCGATCGTGGCCAGCGCCTGCGCCACCATGGGGCGTCCGTCACCGTTCTGTGAAGACGGCTGCTCGACCGCCGCGGCCCGGTGCGCGTCGGCGTGCTCTCCGTCGTCCGTCATGGGGACGGGCAGCGCCGAGGACTCGGCACGGCGCACCTGGAGGCGCCCGACCAGTACCTCCTGCAAGCGGCGACGGCGTTTGGGCAGGAAGACCGCGATCGCCGAGTCGATGCGCGGCCCGATTTCCCGCAGCTCCGCGTCTGAGCAGCCGGTGATGATCCCGGTGAGCAGCTCCTGGGCCTCGGCAGGGCGTACCGAGTCGTTCAGCTCACCCACCCGGTGCAGCGCTTCATCCCACCTGCTCATGCGGCCCAACTTCCCATAGCGGATTCGAAAGTCTCAGTTCCGAACCTGTTGCGGGCAGGACGGGTGCTCCCTATGTAGTGCCGACGGCGGACGCCGTTACGCACGCCCGAACTGCGGATGGGACCACCCGCGACCAGCTCTCGGTGGAGCGGCCCAACCTCGATCAGCGCGCGGTGGTGGAGGACTCGTGATGCGTGTCCTGGTACCCCCTGTGCTTGCCGAAAATGTCATCCACGCAGGTCAGGAAGCGTGGCGGTACTTGTTGAGGATGCCGCCAGACCGCTGTCGTCGGTGGAGGCGTTGTCGGGCCGGTCGGACAGCGGGTGTGGGAACAGTCGGTCCGTCGCTGCGGCGTTGCGGTCGGACGGGGCGTCGCCAGTCCGGGCCATGTAGTAGGCCGCGTTCTGGTGGGTAGCCGCCGGAACGCATCCCGGTGCCTCAGTGGGGTGGTTCGGGCGGCCATCTCGTCACGCTGGTGCCCGCCAGGTGCAGGAAGCGGTCGTCGAGTCCGCAGGTGAACGCGGCAGGCGGGTTGCGCAACGTGTACGCCGGTGCCGCAGGGCCGGGATGGCGTGGTCGCGCCATCTGCGAGTGACGCGGCGGACATAGCCGTATCGCTGAAGTGCTCAATCCTAGTGAAGTCTGGTCACTTGCGCCGAACGCACATGTGTTCGACGACTGTTGCGGTCGGCGGGGGCCTGAGGTGGGAGGAAGATGGGAGGCGATTGGGAGGATTCAAGGAGAATGAACCGGAGTGAACTGCAATGAAGTGCATTCACCTGCACCGTCGTCACCTGCTGATTTAGTGTTTCCGCAGGTCAGAGGACGATGTGGGCAATTTTGTGGGTTGGGTCTGCAACATATCGGTTGGTCAAGTGGTCGTCTCTTCAGGCTCTGCTGAAGGCGATCTGCGGTGTCCTGCATGACTCTATCGCTCCGCTTGGATGCTGCCGTTCGAGGTGCTTTTGCCGGCAGCAGAAGGGGGACAGCGCGGCATCGCGCAGCCGGCGGTACCGGTAGTCCCGGTTGCGGAGGCTGTCCCCGCCCTCCGATGAACCAGACTGCGCGGTGGCAGGTGCGTCGGCGCGTTCCGTACTCACCGGCTGCAGCGATGTCCGAGGTCGCGGGCTGGCGCCCTTCCGTGCGGTCGTAGAGCGATGCGGTGCCGATCGGGCGGTTGTGTCAGGAGTGGCGGGCGACGGCGTGTGGGGTGCCAAAAGTCGGCCTTGCAGCTCTGACCCGCCAGTTCAACCGGCGTAGCGTCGTACTGTCGATCAAGTGGTGTCGAAGATGCAGCTATCCTGGCTGCGGCCGCGATGTTCCCGGCGAGAACTGTGGGCACTTGACGAGTTGTCATTTGGGTTTGAGGGCGTTGGCTGCGGCTTTTCGGATCGTAAGGTCGAGGGCCGTGTTGTCGGCGAGATCTGCGAGCAGGGTCCTGGCGCGTGTGGTGTTGAGTTTGCTCAACTGGTCGATTGCCTTCAGGCGGATGGGCAGTTCGAGGTGTGCCAATCGGGCGACGCCTCCCCATCCGTCGATGCCCTCGACATCGACTAAGCGGTCCAGGGTGAGCTGTGCGCGTTGCACGGTGGTGGGGTCCGGGTTCGCCCGGTGGTCGGTGGTGCGTGCGAGCTCCGCTAAAGCGGCTGGATCGCGCAATCTGATCAAGTCACTGAGCACGTCGAACCGGATGTCGTCGTCCAGTGGCAGGCCCACCGCCAGGTCGATGAGTACTTCCCTGCCGCGTGGATCTTCCAGGGCGATCAGCTGCTGTGTCGCGACCAGACGGAAGTCAGGGTGGCGGGCCGGATCAGAGGCCAAGCCGTGGACCACGTCGCGTGCCGTTGCAGGGTCGTCGGCAGCCAGTTGCACCGCGGCGGCCAGCCGGTGGGGGACGGCGACTTCCCGATCAATCGCCAACTGGTGCAGCCAGTACGCGCGCCGCGTGTCGCCGAGCCTGCCCAGTTCGACCGCGGCGGAAAACCGCACGGCGAACGCGGCGGCGCGTTCTCCTGCCAGGTCGGCCAGCGCGGCCCCGGCTCGCCGGTCGTCGAAACGGGCAAGTTGCAAAGCCGCAAGAAGCCGGTCGTGGGGAGCGACGGTGCGGGGGTTGGTCAACGCCGTCATGGCATCGCCTCCGCGATCCCGGTCGACGGCCAGCAGTTCTGTCGAAGCCTGTAAGCGCAGGGGCACGGAGATGGTCGGGGAGAACGCCAGGTGGTGCAGGGCGTCGGCACCGAGCGAAGGTGCGTGTTGGAGCAGTTCGAAGGCTGCGGCCAGCCGCGAGTCTTCCGAGCCCAGGTGGTCACGGGCCAGGGTGGACAGCACGGCTGGCGCTTTGTCGTGTCCCAAGCCGGCCATCCCGACCGCTGCCGAGAGCCTGACCTCGAACGACGAGGTCAGATCACCGGTCAATGCCTCCAGTAGTCGGTGGCTGCGCTCGTCCTTGATCTTCGCGAGTTCGAGGGCGGCGGCCAGGCGCACTTCGGGTTCCCGGTGCCGGGTCGCCGTCCGTGTGAGAGCGGCGGTGGTGGCGGCCAGGACACCACCAGGAAGGTGCATGCCTTCCTCGGCCAACGCGATGACCAGTCGGCACCCCTCCAGGCCGCTGGCGTCGCGGCGTCGGACGAGCAGGTGCAGCGCCCACCGCAACCGCTTTCGCCCGGCCCAGGTTTCGATCAGGAAGCGGCAGAACGACGAAGCGTCGCTGGCGTCGTCTTCGCCCGACGATCCGAAGGGCGATCGGGACAGCGGGTTGCGCCCGCCTACCGACCCGAACATCCTGCGGAAGACATGTGCGCTTTCCCGCCGGTTCCCGGCCACCCGGCGGGCGGCCAGGAAGTCGCCGATGAACCGGTGGGGGAACACCAGGTCGGCTCCCCGCTGGGTGAGCAGACCGGTTCGGCGGGCCGTCGCCACGACGACGCCCCGCCACAGGTTCTCGGGTATCCGGGGTGGCCGGTGTTCTTGTGTCGTCTTGTCCAGTAGGTCCAGCGTCGTGCGTTCCGGTGAGCGTCGCTGGATCAAGGCGATGGCGGCGACCACGTCGGGCAGGTGGTCGAGCAGTTGGTCTGCCTCGTCCGCCGCGGGCGATCCGAACGCGGTGACGACGGCCGCGCGCAACTGGGCGGCGACACTGCTGGCGTCGTCGGTGAACATCCGCTCGCCCAGCAGTGCGGTGTAGCTGTCGAACAGTCGGTACCGACTCGCGGGCAATGCGTCCGACTGCCGGTTCAGGTACAACTCGCACAGCATGGTCGCCATCAACGGCACCCGCGAGAGCTTCGCGACCCCCACCCGGTCAACGGCCCGCAGGAACTGTTCCACCAGCCGGTCGGGCTCCGCCGCACCGGCCGCGGCGAAGCACCGGCCGGCCAGGTCCGCCAGCGATTTCCGGCCCAACGGCAGCATGCGGTACTTGGCGAGCCCCCACGTATCCGGGATGCCGTCGTCGGGCAACGGCCTGGCCGTCGGGTCGGGCAACGGTCGGGTCGTCAGGACGAACCCGTAAGTCGCGCTCGCGCGCCGAGAGAAGCCCTCCAGCATCTCCAGCACAGCGCGGCGTAGGGAGACCGAGACGACCTCGTCGAGACCGTCCACGAGAACCAACCACCGGCCCGCGGGCGCCGGAGCATCGCGGAAGAACCCGGACGACCAACTCCGGATGATCCCCAGAGCACCGAACCGGGCGTTGACCGCGCTGGCCAGCACCTCGGGCAGCGGGCGCGGAGAGACCAGGTCCACTGCCCGGACGAATACCGGAACCCAGGTGTGGTCGACCTCGTCACGCCACCGCGCGATGATCCGCAGCGCGCCCGCCATCAACGCGGTCGTCTTGCCAGAACCGGGTTCCCCCACCAGTACGCAGTCACCATCGCCCAGGACTTCGTGCGCCGGCAGCCGCGCACGTCCTCCTCCGGCGGCAGTCGTCACCCTCGTCGCCACTTGCTGGACCTGCATGGGCACCGGGGTCCACCCCGAGCCGGCCCTGCCCAGATCGCGCTCGAAGACCTCCACCGCCGCGTCGAGGTAGGCGGATAGTCGCGCCTGGGCGGACTCCCAACCGTCAAGTTCGGCGTGCTTCCCGGCCGCGCCGTTGCCCAGGCCGTCTCCGAAGAACACTGTTCCGTCACGGCCGATCTGGACGACCACTCCTCCCTTTGCACTGGCGGACTGGGTCACCTGGTGAGATACGCCGCTGGCATCGGTCATCCCACTACAGTGCAGCATCGCAACCCGCCAGAAAAGAACCATACCCACAGGGGGTGAAAACCGATTTTTGCGGCCCTATGCTTGCCGCAATGCCGTCCATGCAGGTCAAACAACATGGTGATATTCGTTGATGAATCCGCCCGGTCGTTGGCGGATGTCGAGCCGGGTGAGCGTTGGTTGGCCGTTGGCGATGCCCTAGTGAGGCGGTGGGTGTTGTAGCAGTGCTCGTACTCACGTAGGGCGTGGAGTAGGTGCTGCAGCAGGCCATCGGGCAGTCCGCAGGGAGGCCGCACGTCGTCGGTGGTGAAGCACTTCGGACAGGTGATGAGCACGGTGGTCCTTCGGCGTGCCGGCGAAGAGACGGCGTTCTGGTTCATCGGGTGCACAGCGGTGCTCCCGGACCCACAGGGCCGACAGGTCGCAGTAGCGCTGGTAGGTCCTCGCTGGCCACGCATCACCGGGGCCAGTGAAGTCCAGTTGCAGCGGTCGTGCAGTGAGGTGGCCACGACCCGGTCCCGTGCGTGGGTGCCAAAAGTCAGCTTCGCAGCTCTGACCTGCGAGTCGAACCGCCGTAGCTTTATATCGTCGATCAAGTGGATTCGAAGACGCAGCTGTCGTGGCTACGGCCGCGGTGCTCGTGGCGAGAACTCCGGCCACTTGACAGCCGCACATATGTTCGACGGTCGTAGCGGTCGACATAAGCCCGCCGTGGGAGGAAGATGGTAGGCGATTGGGAGGATTCAAGGAGAAAGAACCGGAGTGAACCGCGATGAAGTGCGTTCAACTGCACCGTCGCCACCTGCTAATTTAGCGTTTCCGCAGGTCAGGGATGATTTGGACAGTTCTGGTGGTCAAGGGGTCGCAGGTTCAAATCCTGTCGTCCCGACGGCCAAGAGGGTCTTCGCAGGTCAGACACTGCGAGGGCCCTCTTTTGGCGATCTTGGTTCGTTCTTCGAGGTCGAGCACGTCGCTCAGCGACACCTTGACTCGGAAGGACCACCGCGATGCCCCTGCTGGACCTGGACAAGATCACCACCGGCCTGTCGAAGACCTGGGCCGGATACCTCCGGGACTGGGACCGGACCCTGCGTTCGGCCAACCACCCGGAGACGACCCGCTACAACTACCTGCTCGCCGCCGCCCAGTTGGCGCGGTACCCGGCCGAGCACTCACCCGACCCGGACGCCGACGACGCGGCCGGCGACCCGTGCGACGTGACCAAGGGCCACGTCGAGGCGTTCCAGGCCTGGATGATCGACACCCGCTCGGCGGCCACCGCGCTGAACAAACACAAGGGTCTCCAGCAGTTCTTCAAGTGGCTCATGGTCGACGAGGAGGACATCGACCGCTCGCCGGTGGAACGGGTCAAGCAGCCAAAGCCGGCCAAGAAGCTCATCCCGTCATCGGCGATGAGGACACGAAGAAGGTCTGTCCTGGGCACCTGCAAGGGCAAGGGCTTCGTCCAGCTGCGCGACGAGGCGATCATCCGCCTCTACTGCAACACCGGCGCGCGGCTGTCCGAGGTCGGCAACCTGACCCTGGCCGACCTGGACATGAACGCCGACTCGGCGCACTACCACGGCAAGGGCAACAAGGACCGACGCGTCCGCTTCGGCCCCAAGACCGCCCGCGCCCTGAGCCGTTACCTGCGCGCCCGCGCCAAGCACAAGGGAGCCGACCTGCCCGACCTGTGGCTGGCCGACCACGGCGCCCGCCGCCTGGCACCAACGGCATCAAGATCATGCTCAAGCGGCGCGGCCTGGCCGCCGGCCTGACCGGCGTCCACGCCCACCGCTGGCGCCACAACTTCGCCCACGAGTGGAAGCGCGCCGGCGGCGACACGGGCGACTTGATGCTCCTACTCGGCTGGACCTCCGAGGACATGCCCCGCCACTACGGAGCCAGCGCGGCAGCCGAGCGGGCACAGGAGACGCAACTCCGGATGGGGATCGGCGAACATGTCTGATACCCGAGGTCGCCTTGCATGGATGCGCAGGTTCGGATCCCCGGCGGGAGCACCAAAGGATGGGAACAGGGCTGACCAGCTGTTTCACACCGGCAGCCTGGTGGTGGAGTCAAATTGCGGGCCGTCCGCGCCCGAGTAGCACCCGTTGGGGCGGGGCTTCGACCCGTCCCCACGCGGGGTGTTGGGACGCGAGACCCAGCGCCGTACCTGAATCACGGTCGCGGTCTTCTTGACGTTACAGATGTGATTCTCTGGGACGTGAGTCCCTGGCAGAGCGGCGCTTCGACAACGTCCGATCTACCAGGAGTTCCCTCGTCTGCGCACCAGAGGGTCGTCACCTGCCCAAGCTCCCACACGGCCACTTACAAGTTCAGGGTGATGGGCAGCGTCGAGAGCGCGGTGTTGTAGTAGGTGCAGTGGGTGGGGGTGGGGCAGGCGCGGCTGGCGGTGCCGACGGCCACCTGCACGTCCGGGTTGGTCGACAGCATGGTGCCGGCCATGACGTTGGCCAGGGGGCCGAGGTAGGTGGCGGTGTTGTGGACGCGGGTGGTGGCGATCCAGTTGTCGCTCGCGTCGTAGTAGCCGATCGTCCAGTCGGGGATGGGGTTCCGCGTCTCGTTCGGGTGATGCTCGGCTGTCGCGGTGTCGTGACTCTGCTAGGTGGAACCCTTGGGAAGCTGGCCCGGTATTCGGCGGGCTTCAATAATAAATGTACGGGGTTAACCTTGGGAGGTCAAAATGCAACGCTTGTTTGCGGCTGCAGTGGCCGCAGTTGCTTTGTTTTTGGTGGGTGGTGCCTCAACTGTCGCTGCCGCAGTGTCGTCTCCTACGGGTACCGCTAGCGAGCGGTCCCTGGCAGAGCGTTGGGAATGGGTTGACACCTTCGAGTATCAATTCGATTGCGAGGATGCTGGAGAGTACGGCCTGGACGCCGATTGGTGGTATGCCTACAAATGCGAGAAGAACCCATACGGTAACTGGGATCTGCTCGTCAAGGATTAATACCGCGCGGCTCCGGGGCGGCCCTCAGGGGCCGTTTCCGAGCTTGATCAGGTGAGGGCCTCTGGTGCGCAGACGAGGGAACTCCTGGTAGATCGGACGTTGTCGAAGCGCCGCTCTGCCAGGAGTTCCGTTGTTATCGTGCCCGATCCCCGCGGGCGGTGCACCGCGGGTGCCCCGTGCTGCCGCCTGTCCGCCTCCCACCAGCCCACCGTGCGGACGGCTCGGTATCCCACCGACGTCACCGACGCCCAGTGGGCCGAACTCGATCCGCTGCTGGCCGACCCGGCGTGCCTGGCCGGTCGGGGCGGGCGGTGGGAGAAATACTGCCGCCGGGTGATCGTGGACGCGATCCTCTACGTGGTCGACAACGGCATTAAGTGGCGTGCTCTGCCGGCCGACTTCCCGCCGTGGCCGACGGTGTACAAGCGTTTCGCCGCGTGCGAGAAGGTCGGTGCGTCGCAGCGGCTGCTCGACGCGTTGCGTGACCGGGTCCGGCTTGTGGAAGGGCGGGTGGGAGCGCCGTCGGCGGCGGTCGTGGACTCGCAGTCGATGCGCGCGGCCGCCACCGTCGGCCGGGCCACGCGGGGCTGGGACGGCGGGAAGAAGGTCGCCGGCCGCAAGCGCCACATCGTCGTGGACACCCTGGGCCTGCTGGTGGCGGTGCTGGTGACGCCGGCCTCGACGCAGGACCGGGTCGCCGCGCGCAGCCTGTTGCGGCGTCTGCGCGACATCGCCGGCGGGCGGGTCTCGTTGGTGTGGGCCGACGGTGCCTACACCGGCCCTCTGATCGACTGGGCACGAAAAACTCTTCGCCTGGTGGTCGAGATCGTTTAACGCCCGCAAGTGCCGTACTGCACCGTGCTGTCCAGAAGGTGGGTGGTCGAACGAAGCCTTGCCTGGATCACCGGACACCGCCGCTGCGTCCGCGACTACGAACGCTTACCCCACCACCACGAGGCCATGGTCCGCTGGTCCATGATCCGCATCACCAGTCGCCGACTCACCCGACAGCAGTAGCTCGGAAACAGCTACTCAGGTCAATGGGAAGATCGACTGCACGTCGCCGGCGGCAATGAGCTTTTCGTGGGACGGGCGAGGGCTTGGCTTAGGATGTGGGCATGCCCGAGATCCACTCCACGGCCCCCCTGGATGCCTTCGAGCTGCTGCTGGCAGGTAACCAGCGTTTCGTTTCCGGTACGCCGGAGCACCCGAACCAGGATGCGGCGCGGCGCGCGGAGATCGCACCGGCGCAGCGACCGTTCGCCGTGCTGTTCGGCTGTTCGGATTCCCGGCTGGCCGCCGAGATCATCTTCGACCGCGGCCTGGGTGACCTGTTCGTGGTGCGCACGGCGGGTCACGTGATGGACGCGCAGGTGCTGGGCAGCATCGAGTACGGGTCGGAGGTGCTGGACTGCCCGTTGGTGGTGGTCCTTGGCCATGACGCCTGCGGCGCGGTCAACGCCGCGTGCGCCGCGGTGGACGAGGGCGCGGTGCCCGCCGGCTACATCCGCGACGTCGTGGAGCGCGTCACGCCCAGCGTGTTGGCGGCACGGGCCGCCGGCCGCGTGGAGCCGCGGGAGATCGTCGCCGAGCACGTCAGCCGCACCGTCGACCTGCTGCTGGAGCGGTCGCGGGTGCTGGCCGAGCGGGTGGACACCGGCCGCACCGCCGTGGTGGGGCTGTGCTACCGGCTGGCCGACGGCAGCGCGCACGTCGTCGCGGCCCGCGGCTTGGAGCACGTTCCCGCGACCTGACGCGGCCCGCGGCTACAAGCCGCACAGCGGGCGGTCGGTCAGCGGTTGGGTCGGGGTCCTGCGGCTCGGCGGAGGCGGTTGGCGATCGCCAGTCCGACCCCGTCCTCGGGCGGCAGGGAGGCGATGATGAGGTCGCACCCCTCCCGGTCGAGTTCGCGCAGGAACCCGTAGAGGCCGCGCGCGTAGGCGGGCATCGAGGCGGGGACGGCGATCACGGCGTGTGCCGTCACCGGGGCGGTCGCCGAGGGCGGGAGCAGGATGCCCACCCGGTGACCCAGCGCACCGGCGCGTTCGGCCTCGGCGAGGAGGTCCTCGGGTTCGACCAGGACGACTTGCGCCTGCGGCGCGTAGTGGGACGGGTGTTGACCCGGCACCCGGACCTGGCTTGTCGAGTGGACGGCGAGCGGGTGTCCCAGGACGGTCTCGAGGTCCTCGCGCGTCACGCCGCCCGGTCGGAGGATGGCGGGAACGTCGCCGGTGGCGTCGACGATGGTCGACTCGAGACCGATGTGGCAGGGGCCGCCGTCGAGGATGAAGTCGACGGCGTCACCGAGTTCCGCCCGGACGTGGTCGGCGGTGGTCGGGCTGACCGAGCCGAAGCGGTTGGCGGACGGGGCCGCCACGGCGCCGCCGAAGGTGGTCAGCAGCGCGAGTGCGACGGGGTGGTCGGGCACGCGCACGGCCACCGTGTCCAGGCCACCGGTCGCTTCGAGCGGCACCCGGCGGCCGCGTCGCAGGACCAGGGTCAGCGGTCCCGGCCAGAAGCGTTCGGCGATCAGGCGCGCGGTGGGGGGAACGTCCTGGACCCAATCGTCGAGGCGCTCCGCACCGCTGATGTGGAGGATCAGCGGATGGGATGGTGGGCGTCCCTTGGCCTGGAAGATGCGCCTGACGGCGGTGGGGTCCTCGGCGTTCGCGCCGAGACCGTAGACGGTTTCGGTCGGCACGGCCACGAGACCGCCGTCGCGCAGGACACGAGCCGCATTCTCGATGTCGGTGGTTGGAGCGGACACCCGCGTAATCCTTGCAGTGCTTCCGCCGGCGCTGTTCGCGGGCCCCGAGGTCTTCCGCGACCTCGCCATCGGGAACCGAAGGGCGGAACACACAGGACGACTTCGGCCGGCTCATGGATGGCAACCGGCTGGTGGTTTCGACAGCAGAGGGCGGGACCGGCCACCGCCGGTCCCGCCCACCGCCTGTCGATGTACTTACACCAGGTGGCCGGTCAGCGAGTCGGCGTGGCCGCCGTCGCCGGCCGGGCCGGAATCGCCCCCGGTGGTCCAGCTGGTGTTGGTGGCGTCGCCGGTGGTGCCGGTGGAGCCGGTGTCACCGGAATCGCCCGAGCCGACGACGGTCGTCGACTCGTGGTGCCGAGCCCAGCCGTGGTGGTTCCACGACGAGTCGCAGTTGTTCCAGCCGTACTCCTTGCCGTGGCCCCAACCGCGGTTGCCCGGGTTCCAGGGGTTCCAGTTGTGGTTCCACTGGCCGTGGTGGCCGTCGGTGTATGTCACCGCTGTGTTGCCGCCGGTCGAGCCGCTGTTACCCGAGTCGCCGGAGTTTCCGGTCACGGCCTTGTTCGAGCTGGAGGCGTCGCCGCCCTGGCCCGAGTCGCCGCCGTTGCCGCCGACGGCTTCGGCGTTGCTGTCACCGGAGTTGTTCCGGTGGTGCCACCAAGCGCCACTGTTGGTGCCCTCGGTCCACGCCATCGCGTCGCCGCCGTCGCCGGCCGTACCGGAGTTGCCTCCGGTGGTGTGGCTGGTGTTGGTGGCGTCGCCGGTGTTGCCGGTCGACCCGGTGTCGCCCGAGTCGCCCGAGCTGACGTGGGTGGTGCACTCGGCCAGCACGCACACGCCGTAGGCGGAGTTGCCGCCGGTGGACCCGGAGTCACCCGAGTTCCCGGAGTTGCCGGACCGCGCCTTGTTGTGGCTGGTGGCGTTGCCGCCGTCGCCGGAGTCGCCGCCGTTGCCGCCGCCCGCCGTGGAGGTGACGGTGTTGGTGACCGACCCCACCAGCCCACCCAGGCCCAGCGGACCCTGGTCGACCGTGTCGGCGTTCGCGACTGACTGCCCCAGCAGGACGAACCCGCCGGAGATCACCGCGGCCAACAGGCCGCGTTGGACGTACTTGCGCATCGAGTTCCTTCTTCCCTTGAAGCCTTGGTTCGTGCAGTGGTCAGCTCACGAAGGGAAGAACTCAGCTCGGGTGATGTCGCCCGAACACGTAGCACCACGGCCGCAGCAACCAGCGCTCGGCGTAGACCATCTGAACGCCGTCATGCGGCACGATGCCCTGGTGGCCGGGCAGATCCGCCTGCCCGGACACACCGCCGGCGTTGCCGCCGGAGGACGCCGTGCCCGTCGCGCCGGCCAGGACTGCCTGGTCCGGACGCGGCGACCCCGGGCCGCCCCTATGCCCGCCATGCCACTGCGACGCCGCGACGTGCACTGCCTTGCCGTTCGACGTCGCCGTCGTCGCCCTGGTCCAGGGCGGAGCAATGGCCTTCACCGCAGCGGACGAACCCGTTGATGACGGTGGTGGCGACGTTTCCGCCGGGACGGCCGCGCCGACATCGGACCGGTCGACGTCAGCGGCGATCCCGACGGAGGCGGGTGCCTGCGACGACGCCCGCGTGGGATCGACGCCCAGCGCCTGCGGTCGGATACCCAGTGCCCGCTCCACCGGCGTCACCACCGGCTCGGCGGGACCCAGAAGCGGCTCGGTCACGGGCGCCAACAGCTCGAGCGCCGGCGACAGGGGTTCGGTGACCGGGGCCGGCAACGGAGCCGTCACCACCGGCTCCACCACCCCGACCACCGGTTCCACCACCGGTGCCGCGACTCGCGACACACCTGACACTGCCGGACCGGTCACTTCGAACACCGACGACACCGCGGGTGCCGCCGGTTCCAGGAGCCCACCGAGCAGTCCACCGCCCGGCGTCGACTCGCCGGGTGTCTGCGACGAGCGTGACGGACGGTCCTGCTCGTCGGCCTGTGCCGAACCTGCCGAGGCCAGCGCGACCAACCCGCAGCCGAGCAGGAAACCCGCCAGCAGCAGTGAACGTCGCAATACCACGGACCGGGAATCGAGCCGGGACGAACAATCTGTTCTCATGCAATCACCTCCCCTCTGCCAGGTATTCGGTGCCCTGTGCGGGTCGGTTCACTCGAAAGTGGAAGTTTTTTGGGTTCGTCCAGGTCGCGAGGTGCGACGAAAATCAAACATGAGTGTTGGGTGTGTTTTTCACGGTGAAAACCTGGCTGCTGCATTCACGTACTGTGGGGCTGGCGCCCCGCTGTCACGCAGCGCGGGCATGTGCCGCAGGCTCGTGTACCGGTCCGGGCCGCCCGTTCATGCGGAGCTCGGTCGTGGCGCACATGCTCAGTACCGGGGGACCGGTGCTCGCGATGGTGGAGCCAGCCTCTGTTCCGGATCTCCATCGGGTCCGATGACGGATGCCCCGGGGTTGCGGGAACCCGGTGGTCGCGTCGACGGTTGCTGGCCGTCAGTGTCTCGAGGCTGACCGACGGTACGCGGGTAGACGGTGACGAGCCGGTTCATGCCACGGATCCGGATGGGCCTGGCGAGGTTGGTGAGGGCTTTGACGGCCGTCAACGTGCCGCCGTTGGCGTGCAGTCGTCGCGAACGCTAGGCAGGGCGCTCAGGTTTGAGGAGTCGCAGAACCCGACCGCCGGAGAAGTCGAGCACGGTTTGCTCGCGGGTGGTCGTGGTCTCGGTGACGGTGCTCCTGCGGGTTGCTCACCGATGTTCTCCGCCTCGCCTCGGCCGCCTGGGTCGCCGGCCGGCCGCTGGATTTGTCCGGCCCGGCACAGCGTCCCTGCATGTCACCAGTCGCGAGCCGGTGGTCGGGGCGTTCGCCGACTTGTCGCCGACGATGTGCATTGCTCGGTCGGGTGAACCGGTGAACTTCTGCGCTGTCCACTCCGAACCTTTCGTGCCTGCTCGTCTCGGCAGGTCCCGCGACGGGTAGGCGTCGTTTCCGAAGGGACGGACATGTCAGCATCCCCTCCCACCCGTCGTAGGCGGCGTGTGGCGGTAGCCCTGATCGCGGCCGGTGGCACGTTGCTCACGGCCGGTCTGGTGGGCGGGTCCGGTTCGGCCGGGGCGTCCAGCCACCGGGAGGCGCCGTTGATCGCCGACGACCCCGCCGTGGACAACACCGACCTCTACGCGTTCGTCAGCCCGGACCGGTCCGACACGGTGACGCTGGTCGCGAACTGGTCACCGTTTCAGGAGCCGAACGGGGGGCCGAACTTCTACCCGTGGGCGACGGACGCCCGCTACGACATCAACATCGACAACGACGGTGACGGGTGCGCCGACCTGGTGTACCGGTGGACGTTCCGGACCGAGGACCGGCGGGGGAACTCGACGTTCCTGTACAACAACGGCCAGGTCACGTCATTGGACGACGAGAACCTGTTGTTCCGGCAGGCCTACACGCTGGAACTGCTCGACGCACGGGGACGGGGCAGGAAGCTCATCCAGTCGGGTCCGGTCGCTCCCTCGAACGTGGGTCCGGCGTCCATGCCCGATTATGGTGCGTTGCGGTCGCAGGCGATCGTCGACGTGCCGGGCGGTGGCAAGAGCTACGTCGGCCAGGCCGATGACCCGTTCTTCCTAGACCTGCGGGTGTTCGACCTGCTCTACGGCGGTGACCTGTCCGAGGTCGGGCAGGACACGCTGGCCGGCTACAACGTCAACACGATCGCCCTGCAGGTGCCCAAGTCGCAGCTGGCGCTCAAGGGCAACGCCGACCGCAACCCGGTGATCGGCGTGTGGAGCGACACCGAACGGCGGACCCTGCAGCTCAAGCCGGGTGAGGAGCGGGCTGTGGGCCCGTACGTCCAGGTCTCCCGGTTGGGCAACCCGCTGGTCAACGAAGTGGTGGTCCCGGCCGCGTTGAAGGACCGGTTCAACGCCATCACCCCCGACCAGGACGCGGACATCCCCGAACTGGTGCAGCGGGTCACCGACCCCGAGGTGCCGAAACTGGTCGAAGCGATCTACGGCATCCCCGCACCGGCGACGCCGCGCAACGACCTGGTGGAGATCTTCCTCACCGGGATCACCACCAAGGCGGGCGGGCCCATCCAGGCAGACCTGAACTCGCAGCTGAACAACGCGGACGTCAACCCCGACCGGTTCACGCCGTCCGAGCAGCTCCGGCTGAACACGGCGGTGCCCGTCGCGGCGCAGGCCAACCGGCTCGGCGTGCTCGGCGGTGATCTCCAAGGCTTCCCCAACGGCCGCCGGCTCACCGACGACGTGGTCGACATCGGCGTCCAGGCACTGGAGGGCGCCGCGGTCAGCGGCATCGTGCCCGCGCTCGCGGCCGGTGACCGGGCGGACGCCAACGACCGGGCGTTCGACGCCTCATTCCCCTATGTGGCGCTGCCGCACAACACCGCGGTCAACACCTCGGCCGGAGCGGTCCCTCCGGCCGGCGGTGGCGGTGGTGGCGGTGGTGTCCCACCCGGTCTGCTGCTCGACGCCGTGTTGGCGGCGTTGCTGATCGGATCGGGTGCCTGGCTGCTGCGCGGTCGTCCCCACTGGATGCCGGCCCGCGCGGTCGCCTAGGCCGGTGGCCGTGGGACGGGTCGACCCCCAACCCGTCCCACGGCCGCCGCGGAGGTGGTTCACCAGCATGACCCGTCGCAGGATCGTCGCAGTCCTGGCCATCGTGGCCGGCGTCGCGGTGCTCGCGTCGACCGCTTCGGCGTTGACCGGCCGGCGCGGAGAGGACGACACACCGCAGCCGCGAGCCGCGTTGGCGCACAGCGGTGCGCAGCGCGTCATCGCCGCTGCGCAGGACAAGCTCCGCCGGTCACCGAAGGACGCGGCGACCTGGGCGTTGCTCGGCAGCAGCTACGTCGAGCAGGCCCGGATCACCGGCGATCCCTCGTACTACGGCAAGGCACAGGGCGCGTTGGAGACGTCGCTGGAGCTGCGACCGGCGGACAACGGGCCGGCGTTGCTGGGCCTGGGCGCGTTGGCCAATGCGCGGCACGACTTCGGCGCGGCTCGTGACCTCGCCGAACGTGCGCGGGTGTTGCTGCCGGACACCGCGGAGGTGTACGGGGTGCTCGCGGACGCCTTGACGCAACTCGGCGACGCGACCGAGGCGGCGGCGGCCGTGCAGCGGATGCTGGACCTCGAACCGGGCGTGGCCTCGTTCACCAGGGCCGCGTACGACTTCGAGCAACGAGGCGACCTCGACGCCGCCCGCCACGCCCTCGATCGTGCGTTGGAGGCCGCGTCGACCCCGGCGGACGTCGTGTTCTGCCGGTACCACCTGGGCGAGTTGGCGTGGGACGACGGCGATCCGGACCTGGCCGCCGAGCACTACGGGCGAGGACTGCTGCTCGACCCGCAGGACGTCACCCTGCTGCACGGCATGGCCAAGGTGGCCGCCGCCCGTGGGGACGTGAACGCGGCGCTGACCGGGTACGCCGACGTCGTGCGGCGCGTGCCGGCACCGCGGTACCTGCGCGAATACGCCGATCTGCTCGGGTCCCACGGCCGCGAGGCCGACGCCGCGGCCCAGTTCACGGTCCTGGAGCGGCAGTTCGAGTTGTCGCGGGCGGCAGGTGGAGCGGACGACCTGGAGGGTTCGGTCGTCGCGGTCGATCGGGGTGACACGGCCCAGGCGCTGCGCCTGGCCGAGGCCGAGTGGGGTCGCAGGCAGCACGCGCTGGTCGCCGACGCGCTGGCCTGGGCGCTGCACCTCAACGGCAGGCACGCGGAGGCGTTGGGCATGGCCGAGCGGGCCGCCGCGACCGGGTGGCGGCACGCGGGTTTCGCCTACCACCGGGGGATGATCCTGGCGGCACTGGGCCGCACCGCCGAAGCGATCACGGCATTGGAAGAGGCGTTGCGGATCAACCCGCACTTCTCGTTCACCGACGCGTCGAAGGCCCGCGACACCTTGGCAGGCCTGCGGTGAGGTCACTGGTGGGCGTTCTGTTCGGTGTGTTGTTCCTGGCGGTGCCGCTGGAGGCCTCGGCGCACCCGCTGGGCAACTTCACGGTGAACCACTACCACGGCATCACCGTGCGTCCCGATGGTGTCGAGGTGCGTGCCGTGGTGGACCTCGCGGAGATCCCGACGCTGCAGGAGCGCCCGGCCGTACAGCCCGGCTACGCGCAGCGGACGTGCGCGGAGCGCAGCCGTGCGACCGCGGTCGAGGTCGACGGGCACCCGCTCGCGGTGCGGCTGACGTCCAGCGCGGTCGAGTTCCCTCCGGGGGAGGCCGGTCTGGCCACGACGCGGTTGACATGCCTGTTCGACGTCGCGGTGTCGCTGGACCAAGCGGCGACGGTGACCGTCCGTGATTCGCTCGAGGTGGGACGACTCGGCTGGCGCGAGATGACCGCCGTGGGGGACGGCGTCGCGTTGGTCGACCCTCCGGTGGCCGCACGGAGCCTGACCGCCGAGTTGAGGACCTACCCGGAGGACCTGCTGGCAGACCCTCTCGACGTCCGTTCGGTGACGCTGCGGGTCGAACCCGGAACGTCGACCGACTCGGGTGGCGCCGACGCCCCTGGTGGGACGACCCTGCTCACCGCGGCCACGCAGAAGTTCACCGGCTTCGCCGGCAGCCGCGACCTGACCCCTCTGGTGGGCGTGCTCGCGGTGCTGCTCGCCCTCGTGCTCGGGGCTTCCCACGCGGCACTGCCGGGTCACGGCAAAACGATCATCGCCGCCTACCTGGCCGGGCGCGACGGAACCCTGCGGGACGCGGTCGTGGTGGGGGCCACGGTGACGTTCACGCACACCGCGGGGGTGCTCGTGCTGGGGCTGGTGATCAGCGCCTCCAGCACCTTGGCGGGGGAGTCGTTGCTGCGCTGGCTGGGCTTCACCAGCGGGGTGCTCGTCGCCGCGGTGGGGGCGTGGTTGCTGCGTTCCACCGTGCGGCCACGGGAACCGGTCACCACCGGCCACGGCCACGGCCACGGCCACGGACACGGCCACGTGCATCGGACGGGACGAGCGAGCCTGGTCGGGATGGGCGTGGCCGGCGGGTTGGTGCCCAGCCCGTCGGCGCTCGTCGTGCTGCTGGGCGCCGTCGCACTGGGCAGGACTTGGTTCGGCGTGCTGCTGGTCGTGGGCTACGGCGTGGGGATGGCAGCCACGCTCACCGCCGTGGGCCTGCTCATGGTGCGACTGCGCGACCGCCTGGCTGCGGTGGAGCGCTTCCGCGACCGGTTCACGGCCCTGCCCGCCATCACCGCGTCCCTGGTGCTCGTCGTCGGTCTCGGGCTCGCCGTCCGGGCCGCTCTCGGATAGGAGTCGCCTCGCAATGCGTCCCTACGTCGTGCTGTGCGCAGCGGTGCTCGTCGCGTGCTCCGCTGAACCGGACCCCGGCCCTCTGTTCGACAACGAGGGTGCGCGCGACATCACCTGCCTCACGCACCAGGCGAATCCTCCGGGTGTTCGCTACGACGACGAGAAGCTGCGCCGCACCGACGAGGTGATGCCCTTGTTGCGCTACTACACGGCGCACGGTCGCAAGCCGTTCTGTGATGCCGAACCGGCGACGGAGATCGACCGGGCGTGGGTGCAGCTGTACGTCAGCCTCGGCGCCGGTGGGGCGAACGTGGCGGATCTCCTGGGCTGAACACCAATCCGAACGCGCGTGGTCGCCGAACACCCTGATGTGGACGACGGTTCTCCCGAGGACCTGCTCACCCGCGCGATCGCCGGAGATCACGACGCGTTCACCCTGCTGTACCGGCAGCACGTCACGTTGGTGCGGGGTATCGCGTTCACCGTGATAGGTGATCGCGCCCAAGCGGAGGAGGTTGCCCAGGACGTGTTCCTGGAGCTTTTGAGCGCCACGTCGACCTACGATGTCGCGCGGGGCAGCGCGCGGACTTGGTTGACGATGCTGGCCCGCCGTCGTGCGATCGACCGGGTCCGCGCGGCTCGTGCGGCCAGGACGCGCGATGCGCTGACCGCGTCCAAGGACCTCTCGCTGACCGTGCCGGACCCGTCGGAACAGGTAGAGCTGCGCATGACCGCCGAACGCATGCACGTGGCGATGCGCAGGCTGCGGCGTGAGCACAGCGAGCTGCTGTTGCTGACCTACTTCGGTGACATGTCGCAGCGGGACGTGGCCGCACGCCTGCGGGTGCCGGTGGGCACGGTGAAGTCCCGCCTGCACCTGGCACTCGCGGCGCTACGCCGCCTGCTGGTCAACGGGTGACGACCGGGTGATACGGGTCAGTGCGGCACGTGGGACGCGCCGCAGTGCCGCGGTGCGCCAAGAGCCCGTCGTGGTCAGCGCGATCGCGGCCACGTGGCGTGCCTGTGGGTACCGCGCGCCGGCGAGCACGTCGGCGGCGCGGGCCAACTCTCCACGTCGTGCCAGCACCGAAGCGGCGACGAAGAAGCCTTCCTCGGTGCGCGCGGCGGCGTCCACGGCGCGCAGCGCACCGTCCAGGTCACCCGCCAGAGCACGTGCCGTGGCCAGCGCTGGTGCCAGGTTGACGGTGGACGCGCCCACGTCACCGGCCGCGTCGAGCAACCGCGCCGCGAGGGCCGGGTCGTCCCCCCATCGCCTCGCGTCCGGCGGCGACGAGCAACTCCGCCTGCCCCATCGCGGCGATCGGCGATTCGAGCAGCGACACGGCGAGCCTGCGGATCGGCTGCCGCCGCCCTCGATGCGCCGCCACCAGGTCGCGCAGCGTCGCCGCGCACTGCCCGGGATCGGTCAACGCGCGGCAGGCCTGGGCGACGATCGGCACCAGCGTGCCGTCGGGGCGAAGTGCGCTCGCCGCACGGGCACCGTCCACGGCGAGCATGAGAGCAGCGGCGTCGAGGTCGAGGGCCGCGCCGAGCAGGTCGCGGTCCAGCGGGGCGCCCAACGCCAGAGCCGACACCAGCCGTCGGACGCCTGGTGCGAACGCGTCCAGCACGGGGGCCAGCGACCCGATCGGGTCGGACGACACCGCGGACAGCAGGAAGGCCGGCACACCGCCGGTCCGGTCGAACAACGCGGACGCTTCGTCCCCGGTGACCTCGGTGCCGACGCGTTCGCGCACGCATCCGGCGACCTGGTCTTGGCGCAGCGGCCCGAGCCGGATGCGCACCACATCGGGACCGAGGTCGCGGACCGCCTCGTCCAGCCGCCGGTTGCGGTGCGGCACGCGTTGTCCGATCGCGAACAACCGCCTGTCCCCGGCCTGCCAGGCGATCACCTCGTCGGACTGGAGGTGGGCGTCGTCCACCACGGTGAACCGCTCACCCAAATCGCGCAGCAACGCGGTCTTCCCGCAACCGCCGGGGCCGCTGACCACCACGTGCGCGGCCGTGGGCACGCGGTTCAGTGCCGGACGGTGGCGGGTTCCAGCACCAGCTCAGGCGAAGCGGACGGTGGCATCTGGGCGTGGACCTCCTCGACGGGCACTGACCTACGTTCGTCACGCTCACCCGATCGGTTCACCGAACTGGGGCATGCCCGAGCCCCTAATGGCCGCCACGGTGGATCCCCTACAGCGGGACCGCCCATCAAACTATGAGCGTCGCCCGATGTGGTGAAGGACGTGGAGGCCTAACTTCGGTCCGGTAAACACCAGGCCCACCGCTCGGGAGCACATAGATGGACCCCGTTCAGACCCTGCACGACTTCACCCTGAACCTGCTCAGCGACCCGCAGGCACGGTCCGCATTCCAGTCCGACCCGCAGGGCGCCGTCAACACCGCCGGTCTCGGCGACCTGAACGCGGGTGATGTGCACGAGATCCTGCCGCTCGTCCTGGACTACGCCCCGGCGCAGGGACTCGGTGACCTCGACTCCACCCTCGACCTCCTGTCGTCCGACAACGCGCTCGACCTGCTCGGCGACAGCCCGCTCACCCTGGGCCAGGACGTGCTCGGCCAAGGCATCGAGGACAACACCGCCACCGCGCCGCTGGCGGGTGTCGCGGCCGCGGCCCAGCACCTCGCCGGTGACACCACCGCCGACCTGGCCGACACGCTGGACGCCGACGTGCTGAACACCGTCGCCGACACCACCACGCACGGCAACGTCACCGATGTCGTCGGCGACCTCACCGCAGAAGGGTTGCCCTCCCACACCGACCTGCTGGAGACCACGCACCTCAGCGGAACCGTCGAGGACGTCACCACCGGCCTGCACGGCGACTCCTCGATCGACGACCGGCTGACCGGCGACCATCTGACCGGTGACATCGGCGACGTCACCGACAACGCACTGGGCATCCAGGACGTGGTCCAGACCGGCGACGTCCTCAGCGACGTCGGCCACCTGGGCGACGTCACGACCACCGTCGGCGACATCACCCACGTCGGCAACCTGACCGACGTTGCCAACAGCATCGGCAACGTCGACGTGGGCGGCGTGTTCAGCGGCAACGGCGTCGACTTCTGAGCGACAGGTGGTGGTCCGTAGGGGGCTGCGGACCACCACCTCGGTTGTGTCGCGACTCGTACTTTCCGTGGCCGGGCGGACCTCTCGCACGTCACCGGCCGCGGTGCGGGACCGGCCGCGGGAAGTCGACTTCCGAGCGCGTGGGGCGTGGTTTCATCCGCCGGCAGGCAGATGACGACTGCGACAGCAGTACGTCACCGTGCCTCTCAGCCTCGACCGCCGCTGCGGGACTCCGAGGCCCACGGCGGGACAAAGTGCTTGCCGTGCCGTATCACCGCGTGCTCGACGCGGTAGGCCGGCGTGCCGGTGGCGTCGACTCGTTGCCGTGCACTAGTTGGGGTGTACTTCCTGCGGGGTGGTGTCGATCCTGTTCGGTTCACACAGAAGGAATTGACTCGTGGGTGGTCGCCGACCTGGAGCATGAGTGTCATGACTGCATGCAGTCCCCGGTTGGACCGGTGGCCAGGCCTGTGAACTTGACGTTGCGACCTTTCCCCTGCTCAAAAGGAGATTTCGTCCGACAAGCATGAGCGCGGGGCGGCTGGCATCGGTTCACGATGGGGTCGTAGGGCGTGCGGCCGGCAGGCAGGTTTGGTGCAATAGGTCCCGTACACCAAGGAAAACACACGAATCCCGGTCGGCAGACTCGCGATAGAGGCGGGTGACGCGACCGGTGACAGGTCCGGCGGCGGTTCGGCGCACGTGGGCGAGGTGCAAGGGTTGGTGCACCGCGACTCGTGGCCTCTCCTGTGGTTCGATGGGCAACCGGACCACGGGCGCCGCCGCCGGACCGTCCTCCAGTCTTTCTGCTGTGCGATCGGCACAACTAATCCGGTCGAGCCGCAGATGCCATTCGCTGCAGCTGTCGAACTGGGCCGAGCCTGCCTTCTGGCGACGCGGTCGGACGCGAAAGCGGCGAGCAGGTCGAGAAGCGCGCTCGCGGGAGTGTCAACCGGACTCGCGAGGCATGTTCGTGCGGTCGCGGCTGCGATGTGGAGGTGACTGGCGGGTAGACTCCGCGGCGCCCACGCTGGTCATGACTCGGCTCTCGATCGGACTAGTGCCTTGGTCAGCGGCCCCGGAAGCGGTACCGGCCGCCTACGGCGGCTCCTCCGGCAAGGCGGTGTCCATATGACGGCTGACAGCGAGCAGGACGGCGAGGCCGGCCGCAATGATGGGCAGACGTTGTCGGGTCATACCATCGGCTACGGGGCCTTGAGCGATCTGGCGATGCAGTTGGGGACTTGGCGCGTTATCTCCAGGGCAAGACAGCCTGGAGGACACGTTGCGCGGCATCGTGCACGCGGCGGTCGGCACGGTGCCGGGCGTGAAGTACGCCGGGGTGTCGGTGGTCGAGGGGCGCACGACGATGAGTACGCCCGCCGCCTCCGACGAGCTGGTCTACAAGGTGGACGAGGCGCAGATCGACTTCCACGAAGGGCCGTGCATCGACGTGCTGTACGAGCACCGCACCGTGCGGCTGCCGAACATGGCCGAGGAACAGCGCTGGCCGCAGTTCGCCGCCCGCGCCGCCGAGCTCGGCGTGGGCAGCATGCTGTCGTTCCAGCTCTACGTCACCGGCGACGACCTGGGTGCTCTCAACCTGTACTCCGGCCACGCGGACGCCTTCACCGACGAGTCCGAGCAGATTGGCCTGCTGTTCGCCACCCATGCGGCGGTGGCGATGGCCGACGCGCAGAAGCTGGCGCGGATGTCGCGGGCGATGAACACCCGTGACCTGATCGGCCAGGCCAAGGGCATCCTCATGGGACGTCACAAGATAACCGGCGATCAGGCGTTCGCCGTGCTGGTGCGGGCCAGTCAGCACACCAACACCAAGCTGGTCGAGGTGGCCGAGTACCTGGTGCACCCCGACGCCCTTCCCCTCGATCGGTAGCAGGAGGTCATCGCGGATGGCCCCGAGGCGGGGTGGGTGTCGTGGGAGTCCGGTCAGCGGCGGTGTTTGATGAGGCCGAGTTGGAGCACGTCGAGGTAACCGGAGCGGAAACCGGCCTCGCAGTAGGCGAGGTAGAACTCCCACAGGCGGCGGAAGGTCTCGTCGAAGCCCGTGGCGGCGACTTGGGGCCAGTTGTTGAGGAAGCGGGTGCGCCAGTGGTGCAGGGTGCGGGCGTAGTCCGGTCCGAGTGAGCGGTGTTCGGTGGTGGCGAGTCGGGTGTGGTGGCGCACGGCGTGCCGGATCGCGGGGACGGAGAGCAGTTGGCCGCCGGGGAAGACGTACTTGTGGATCCAGGTGTAGGAGTGGCGTGTGGCCAGGAGCCGGTCGTGCGGCATGGTGATGGCCTGCAGCCCGACTCGGCCGCCTGGCTTGAGCACGCGGTCGAGGGTGCGGAAGTAGGTGGGCCAGTAGTCGGCGCCGACCGCTTCGATCATCTCCACGGAAACCACGGCGTCGTAGCTGCCGTGGGCTTCGCGGTAGTCGCGCAGCAGCACCTGCACGCGGTCGGCGAGCCCGGCTTGGGCGATGCGCTGTTCGGCCAGGTGCTTCTGCTCGGTGGAGATGGTGAGCGTGGTGACGCGGGCGCCTCGGCGGGCGGCGTGGATCGCCAGCGCGCCCCAGCCGGTGCCGATCTCGAGCAGGTGGGTGCCGGCGCGCACGTCGGCGAGGTCGAGCACGCCGTCGATCTTGCGCAGCTGGGCGGCGTGCAGGTCGTCGCTGCCGGGGGCGAACCAGGCCGAGGAGTAGGTCATCGACTCGTCGAGGAACGCGGCGAACAGGTCGTTGGACAGGTCGTAGTGGCGGTGGATGTTCTGCCGTGCCCCCTCGACGGTGTTGCGCTCGTGTGCCGGTTGGCGTGCGTCGACCCATCGGCGGAGCACCTGCAGCGGCCTGGGCACGAGGTCGGCCATGCGGGCGGCGAACGGGGTCATCAGAGCGGCTGGGTCGGTGCTGGTCCAGTCACCCGCCATGTAGGCCTCGCCGAAGCCGATCTTGGCGTCGGCGCCGAGCCGGCGGAAGAACGCCTCCGGGCGCACGATCCGCATCACGGGCGAGTCCGGGCCGCCCGCGCCGAGGCGCTCGCCGCCGGGCAGCGCCACCCGCACCGGCAGTGTTCTCACGGCCTGCTGGAACACCAGACGTGCGGCGGCGGCGCGCGCGGGGGAGCAGCGCGGTTCGTCCAAGCCTGGCCGGCGCCCTGCTCTGCCGCCGAGCGCGGTGTCCGGCTGACGGGTGGGTGAAGTGGTCATCGGACACCTTCCTGGGCTTGGTGCGGTGTGCGGGGGACGACGGGCAGTCGGCGCAGCCACAGGGCGATGCCGTGGCGGCGGATCAGCGCGCTGACCCGGTGGGTGGGCAGAGGGTCACGCAGGAGCAGGCGCAGCAGCGTCCACGGGGTGGCCGGTCGTCGTTCGCCGGTCAGCGAGGCGCTGAACGGTGTCCGCGAGCCCTGTCGCAGGCTGACCGCCACCGACAGCCGCTCGGCGGGCCGGGCCAACCGCATCTCGTAGCGGCCTTCGACGGTCAGGAACGGGGAGACGTAGAACGACTTGTCGGTCTCCACACGCCCGGCCGGGTCGGGGTACAGCAGGTAGCAGTGTCGTTCGCCGTAGGTGTTGTGCACCTCGGCCACCACGCAGACGGGCTCGTCGTCGGGGTCGTGGCACCAGTACACGGTGATGGGGTTGAACACGTGGCCCAAGACGCGGGCGTTGGCCAGCATCAGCACGCGCCCGCCCCGCAGGTCCACGCCTCGGCTCGCGAGCCAGGCGTCGAGGTTCTCCCGGATACCCCGGTCCGGGCGGCCCAGGTGGTCCGCGGCGCGGAACCGCGCCACCGGGCGCAGCCACCGCGGCACGGTGGGGAGCCGGTCGAGGTCGACCAACCACAGGTAGGTGCGGTGCCGGAACGCCCGGCGCAGCGGGTGGCGCCGCGTGTGCGTGACCACGGCGTCGTACAGCGCGGGTGCGTTCACCAGTCGACGCCGAGTGCCGCGGCGGCCCGCACGCCGGAGGCACAGCCGTCCTCGTGGAATCCCCAGCCGTGGTAGGCGCCGGCGAACGCGGTCGGTCCGGTGTTCAACCCGGGCAGGCGGCGCTGCGCGGCGACCGACTCCGGTGTGTAGACCGGGTGTTCGTACCGCATCCGGGCGATCACCGACGACTCCGCGATCCGGTCGCCGGCGTTGAGCGTGACCAGGTAGTCCTGTGGTTCGGCCAGCCGCATGAGCCGGTTCATGTGGTAGCTGACCAGCACGGGCCCGTCGTCGGAGCGGCAGTGGGGCTTGAGGTAGTTCCACGAGGCGCGCGCACCCGACGCGCGGGGGAGCAGGGAGGCGTCGGTGTGGAGCCACGTCTCGTTGCGCGCATAGCGGAACGCGCCCAGCACCTCGCGTTCGTCGTCGGTCGCGTCGGCCAGCAACTCCAGCGCCTGGTCGGGGTGCGTGGCGATGACGACCTTGTCGACCCGGTGGACCTCGTCCCCGTCGTCGCGGACCTCCACACCGTGCCCGGTGCGCGTCACCGCTCGCACCGGTGTGGACAGGTGCACGGCGGTCAACTGCTTGGCCGCGCGCTCCACGTAGCAGCGGGATCCGCCCACCACCGTCTTCCACCGCGGCGAACCGGTGACCGACAGCATCCCGTGGTTGTGGAGGAACTCGAACAGGTACCGGGCCGGGTAGCGCAGGCTGGTGGCCTGGTCGGCCGACCACACCGCCGACACCACGGGCGCGACGAAGTGGTCCACGAAGAACCGGCTGTACCCGCCGATCGCCAGGAACGCGGCGAGCGTGACGCCGTCGGCCGCCGGGGCGTCCAGCACGCGCCGGGCGTGCCGGTGGAACCTGGTGACTTCGGCGAGCAGCCTCAGGTATGGTCCGCGCGTCGTGTTCGAGGGTTGGGCGAACAGCCCGCCCAGGCCCTTGGCGCCGGCGTACTCCAGGCCGCAGCCCTCGCAGCGGACGCTCATCGACATCTCGGTCGCCTGCGTGCGCACGCCCAGTTCGGCGAACAGCCGCAGCAGGTGGGGGTAGGTGCGTTCGTTGTGGACGATGAAGCCGCTGTCGATGGCGACGGTGCCGCCGTCCTCGGACACGACGTCGTGGGTGTGGGCGTGGCCGCCCAGGCGCGGCCCGGCTTCGAACAGGAGCACGTCGTAGCGGCGCTGCAGCAGGTAGGCGGCGGTCAGGCCGGCGACTCCCGCGCCGATCACGGCGACGCGCTGCGATCTGGTGGTCATCGGGTTCCTCGGGGCAGGGCGACGGAGAGTCCGCGCGGGGCGGGGGCGGTCATGGCCTCGGCGATCAGAGGATCGGTGGCGGTGGGGTGGAAGGCGCCGCGCAGGAACCGGCGGACCAGCCCGCTCCAGTCCGCGCGCCGCCGCAGCATCGTGTGCCCGCTGTCGTGCACGACGAACCGGCAGGTCGCCGCCGTCACCTGTTTCGCGCGCACCGCGTAGCGGTAGGACGCGCGTGGATCGGTCCACCGGTCCACGTCGCCGTGTGCGAGCAGGACGGCACGCCCGCGGAGCTGGTCGACCGGTTCACCGGGCTCGATCCAGGGTGCCAACGCACACACCGCGGTGACGGCGGGGTCGTCGGCGATCCGGAGGGCGGTGCGTGCGCCCATCGAGTGACCGACCAGGGCGACCCGCGCTCCGGGATGCCGTTCCCGCAGCCGGGCCAACGCCCAGCGGGCGTCGCGCACCGGGTCGAGGTCGGGTTCGTTCCACCCCCGGTACCGGTACCGCAGCAGCCAGACGACCGGCGCCGTCCGGCTGGTGTCCCGGGCGAACGGCACCATCCGCCGGTAGGCCAGGTTGGCCCGGCTCGCGGGTTCACGGCTGCGAGCACGACCGCCCGGCAGCACCAGCACCGCGGAGTCGGCCGTCGTCGGCGGATCCCAGCTCTGGATCGAGGGCTGCCGGACCCGCCCGGCGTCGGAGTGGAGGTGGGACACGATCTCCATTCGGCGCCCATCACCCATCAGATGGGTGCTGTGGTGCGCATCACATTTCGTGGTTGTACCAACCCGTCCGGCCCCTGGTTGCGAACCACCTGGGAAATCGACGGTGAAGGGGACGACGTGCCGGACAAGAAGACGCGACACGCCGCGGTGCTGGCCGATGTCGTGCAGCGGGTGTTGGGCACCGCGTTGCCGGTGGGGCTGCGGGCCTGGGACGGCAGCGAGGCGGGCCCGACCGACGGGCCACGGGTGGTGCTGCGGTCGCGCCGCGCCCTGCGCAGGCTGTTGTGGAACCCGGATGAGCTCGGGTTGGCGCGCGCCTACGTCTCCGGTGACCTCGACGTCGAGGGTGACATCACGACCGGGCTGCGCCGGTTCTGGGCACTGGCCCGAGCCGGCCGCCCGCGACGCGGGCTCACCGCCTCCGAACGCGTGGCGCTGCTGCGCACGGCCACCCGGCTCGGCGTGCTCGGTCCCCGCCCACGACCACCGGCCGAGGAGGCCAGGCTGGCCGGCGGTCTGCACACCCGCCGCCGCGACCGCGCGGCCATCGCCCATCACTACGACCTGAGCAACGAGTTCTACCAGCTCGTCCTGGACCCGAACATGGCCTACTCCTGCGCGTACTGGGCCGTCGACCAACCCGGCTACGAACTCGTCGACGCCCAGCGGGACAAGCTCGAGCTGATCTGCCGCAAGCTCGACCTGCGTCCCGGGATGCGCCTGCTCGACGTCGGGTGCGGCTGGGGATCACTGCTGTTGCACGCCGCCCGCCATCACGGCGTGCACGCCACCGGGGTGACGCTGTCACGGCGGCAACACGACCACGTCAGCCGCAGGATCGCCGAACTGGGCCTGCGGGACACCGTCGAGGTCCGGCTGCAGGATTACCGGGAGATCCCCGACGAGCCGTTCGACGCGGTGGCGTCGATCGAGATGGGCGAGCACGTCGGCGAGCAGAACTACCCGGTGTACGCCTCCACCCTGCACCGCCTGCTCCGCCCCGCCGGTCGACTGCTGCTGCAGCAGATGTCACGAGGCGCCGCGGCGCCGGGCGGCGGCGCGTTCATCGAGTCCTACGTCGCACCGGACATGACCATGCGACCGCTGAGCCGCACGGTGGCGCACCTGGAGAACGCCGGGTTGGAGGTCCGCGACGTGCACGCCCTGCGCGAGCACTACGTGCGCACGGTCCGGGAGTGGGCGGCGACCCTGGAACGGCGGTGGGACGAGGTCGTCGCCCTGGTCGGCGAAGGTCAGGCCAGGGTGTGGCGGCTCTACCTGGCCGGCGGCGCCCTGGCCTTCGAGGACAACCGCATGGGCGTGGACCAGATCCTCGCCGTGCGCCCGACCACCGACGGTGCGAGCGGCATGCCGCCGCACCGCGCCGACCCCCTGGCACTGGACCACGTCGCACCCGGCGGTGACGCGTGACCTGGCCGGAACTGCCGGCCGGGCTTCCGGTCAACCTCGCGATCAGCGCCGCCGTGGTGGTGCTGGTCATGGCGATCACCTTCGCGATCTCCTTGGCCAGGGATCGGCACGACACCCTCGACATCGCCTGGGGTCCGGGCTTCGCGTTGATCGCCGGCACGACGTTCCTGCTCTCCGGCGGCGACGGCGACACCACGACGCGGGCAGCGGTCACGGTGCTGACCGTGGTGTGGGGCGTTCGCCTCGCGGTCCACATCGGATCGCGCAGCCGGGGTGAACCCGAGGACCACCGCTACGCCGAGATGCGCCGTCGTGCCAGGGGCAACCCGCACCTGCACGTGCTGGTGCGCGCGTACCTGGCGCAGGCCGTCGTGCTGTGGCTGGTGTCGCTGCCGGTCCAAGTCGCCCAGTACGGCACCGGCGTCCACCCCGCGGTGATCGCGGCCGCGACGGCGTTGTGGTCGGTCGGCATGGTGTTCGAGGCGGTCGGGGACTGGCAGCTGCAACGCTTCCGCACCGACCCCGCCAACCGCGGCCGGGTGCTCGACCGCGGGTTGTGGCGCTACACCCGACACCCGAACTACTTCGGCGACGCCTGCGTCTGGTGGGGCCTGTTCCTGCTCGCCTGCTCCTCCTGGTACGGCCTGGCGACCGTCGTGTCACCGGTGCTCATGACGTTCCTCCTCGCGAGGGGGACGGGCAAGCCAATGATCGAGGAGCACCTGCGCCGTCGACGTCCTGCCTACGTCGACTACGTGGAGCGAACGAGCGGGTTCGTGCCATTGCCGCCTCGGCGGTCCGCCCGTCAAGGCGAACCATGACCGGCAGGCACTCGGTCGAACATCCGGCCAGACTTCCCGCAGCCCTGATGGGCGTGGTGTTCCTGCTCGTCGGCGTGCTCGGTTTCGTGCCCGGCATCACGTCCGAGCACGGCCGATTGCTCTACGGCCTCGTGGTGCGGTTCGGCGCCTCGGTCGACCCCGTGCCGTTCAACGCGGCCGACGACGGGCTGCACCTGGCACTCGGCGTCGTCATGGTCGCCATCGGTCTGGTCACCCGAATCATCGGCCACCGCCCGATCCGCAGAAGGGGACGTCAGGTGCTCGGTGGCCTTCAGGGTGGCGGCGAGGTTGGTCGGCCGACTCCGGTTGTGCCGGTCTGCGAGCCACTGCCCCGCCCGCTCGGGTGTGCCCCACAGGTGACAGCGATTGTCCTCCACAGCCAGAGCTCTGCCTTGTGCGGCCAGTTCCCGCAACGCCTCGGCCACCACGGGTTTCTGGATCTTCAACCGAGCGGAGATCAAGTACACCGGGAGCACCCGTGCGGCCTCCGGCGCTCGGCTGAGCAACCAGTGGACCTGCTCCGATGGTGACCACAATGGCTCTTGGTCGATGCGTCGTCGCTCGTCGGGGTTCAAGTGCTTTCTGCAGGCAGGGGCGAACTCACCCAACGCGACAGATTGCCGCACTGCCGCAGCGCACGCTTCACCTGTTCGTGTGGGACGGCCACAGCGAGGCCGGTCCATCCCCGCCACACCGCTGTTCACGGCATCCGTCAAGCGACTGCCCTCCTTCATCCACGTCGGGGTGTATTCGCACGACGGCACCCGGCGGTTCACCGCGATTGCCCGATGACATCCGATCGGGATCGTCCCGGTGCTCGGGTGGCCGGTCGCCGTGGTCGGTTCGACACCGTCGCAAGCCGATGAAGGCACCCGGTCGACTCGCGCCGCGGAGGTGACCTGTCCAGACAGCACGTCGTTCATGCCCGGGGTACGGGGTCCGCCCGACCGGCAAGGCCGAGCTGAGGTCTTGTCGGCCATGTGCAGCCGTTCCTCGCTGCCGACCAATCCGGTCCGCGTGCGGTGCCGAAGCAGGAGTGACAACGTGTCGGATTGAGGAGGATGACATGTTCCGCTCGGTCAACCAGCAGGTCGGTCTGGGGTTCGGTGCGGTGTACGTCCTGGTCGGCCTGCTCGGGTTCGTCGTGTCCGGCGACCACGGGTTCGCCGGCGTCGACGGCGGGCACCTGCTGGGGATCTTCGAGGTCAACGGCCTGCACAACGTCGTGCACCTGCTCGTCGGCGCGGGCCTGATCGGTGGCGCCGTCGCCGGGCCGGCCGTGTCGAAGAAGGTCAACATCGTCGTGGGCGCGGTGTACCTCCTCGTCGGTGTTCTCGGGTTGGTCGTCGGCGGGACGTCGATGAACCTGCTCGCGCTCAACGCCGCCGACCACGGCCTGCACTTCGCCAGCGCGCTTCTGCTGCTGGGCGTGGGCGTGGGCGTGGGCGCGGATCGCGGCGCGCGTCGCACCCACGCCACCAGGTGACGGCAAATTCACCTGCGACTCGGGATTCGACCGGAAAGGGGCACGATGGCAGGGCGTGAGCGCAAGCTCCAGGCGGTATCCGCCGACACCCGCGAGAGGGACGAGGCCACCGCCGAGGAGTTGCTGGCGCTGGTGGCCCGCGGCGACGACCGGGCGTTCGCCCGGCTGTACGACGTGGTGGTGAGCAGGGTGTTCAGCCTGGTGCGCCGTGTGGTGCGCGATCACGCGCAGTCGGAAGAGGTCACGCAGGAGGTGCTGGTGGAGGTGTGGCGCACCGCCACCCGCTTCGACCCCGGCCGGGGCAGTGCGTTGGCGTGGGTGATGACCATGGCGCACCGCCGTGCCGTGGATCGGGTCCGTTCCGCGCAGGCCGCGACGCGGCGGGAGGACATCGCCGCCCGCCGTGATGTCGAGACCCCTTTCGACGCGGTGAGTGAGCAGGTCGCCGCGCGCATCGAGCAGCGGCAGGTGCGTCGTTGCCTGTCGACGTTGACCGTCCTGCAGCGCGAGTCCATCCTCCTGGGCTACTTCCAGGGCTACACCTACCCGGAGACGGCCTCCGTGCTCGGCATCCCGCTGGGCACGGTCAAGACGAGGATGCGTGACGGATTGATCAGACTCCGAGACTGCCTGGGGGTGACCCGATGACCGACGACACCGCGCGCATCGAAGCGCACACGCTTATGGGCGCCTACGTGCTCGACGCCGTCTCGGACGATGACCGCCACCTCTTCGAGGACCACATCGCGGTCTGCTCGAGCTGCGCGCAGGAAACGGCTGATCTCTTCGAGGTGACGGCGGTGCTGGCCGGCGAGGCCGCGGTCGAGCCGCCGGCCCACCTGCGTGACCGCGTACTGGCCGCCGTCGCCGACACCCGTCAAATGCCACCGGAAACCGACGTTCCTGCGGCCCCACCGCCCGAAGCGCCTCTCCGGCACCCCGGCGGATCCACAGCTCGGAGCCTGTGGTTGCGCAGGACCGTGACGCTGGCCGCCGCGGCGGGCATCGCCGTCGCCGTCACGCTGGGCGTCCAGGCCGTCAACACCAACAACCGCCTGGAACGCGACCTGCAAGCCGTCGAACAGGTCAACGCCCGCAACAGCCAGGTTGCCGAACTGCTGACCGCACCGGACGCGAAGCTCGTCCGCGGTGACGTGGCAGGTGGCGGTACGGGGACCGTGGTGGCGTCCCCGGCCAAGGGACAGGTGGTGTTCCTGGCAAACGGGCTGGCTCGACTGCCGGAAGACCGGACCTACCAGCTGTGGCTGATCGGCGCCGACGGGCCACGTCCGGCCGGTCTGCTCGCGTCCTCCGACGGACAACCCGATCCGTTGCTCGCCGGTGGTTTCACCGGCCGGGAGGCGGTGGGCCTGACCGTGGAGCCGCGAGGCGGATCTCCACTACCCACGACCCCGACCGTGGTGGTCCTCCCGCTCGTCTGAGCGATACCCGGCCGTACGGCAATCCGCGGGGTCGCCGGCTGCGAATACCTGGTATGAACGCAACCAGGTCCAGGCAGTCGTCCGGTCCCGCGGCGCCGCGGCTGCCCCTGTGGGCGGCTGCCGCGGTGGGTCTGCTCGCCGTGGCCGCCGCGTTGGCCTCGGGACACCTCGTGGCCGCGCTGATCGACCCGTTCGCCTCGCCGTTCCTGGCCGTGGGCAACACCGCGATCGACCTGACACCTCACCCGGTGAAGGACTTCGCGATCCGGACGTTCGGCGAGAACGACAAGATCGTGCTGCTGGCCGGCATGGCTTTCGTCATCGCCGCCGCCGCGGCGCTCGCCGGGCTGCTGTCCCGCCGCAGCGCGCTGCCCGGAACGCTCCTGGCCGCGATGCTGGGCGTGCTCGGCGTCGCGGCGGTGCTCACCCGCCCCACGCTGGGCACGATCGCCGTGCTGGCACCGTTGACCAGCCTGGTCGTGGGTGTGCTGGTGTTCCGGTGGCTCCACCGGCTCGCCCCCCGCAGCTCGGCGGGCAAACCCGGTGCCGATGAATCGCAGCTCGTCGACGACACGGTGGACAGCGTCGGTCAGCCAGAAACGCGTGCGCTGGACTGGTCGGTCCCAGGTCTGGGTCGCCGTCGTTTCCTGATCACGTCCACCGCCGTCGCCGCTGCCGCGGGCACGACCGCTATGGCGGGGCAGTTCGTCGGTGGTCGGGTGGACGTGGAGGCTTCCCGTCGTGCCATCCGGCTCGTCCCGGATGAGCCCGCGCCGCCGATCCCGGCCGGCGCCGACTTCGCCGAAGACGGAACGCCGACGTTCATCACGTCCAACGCGGACTTCTACCGGGTGGACACCGCGCTGTCGGTGCCGAGGACGCGGGCGCAGGACTGGCGGCTGCGCGTGCACGGCATGGTCGACCGCGAACTCGTGCTCACCTACGACGACCTGCTGAACCGGCCGTTGGTGGAGAAGACGATCAGCCTGTGCTGCGTGTCCAATGAGGTCGGAGGTCCGTACATCTCGACCACCAACTTCATCGGCGTATCCTTGCGCGACATCCTGGCCGAGGCCGGAGTGCAGCAGGGCTCAGACCAGCTCGCGACGCGCAGCGTGGACGGCTGGACCTGCGGCACCCCGGTCGAGGACATCATGAAACCGGACAGCGACGCCCTGCTGGCCATCGGTATGAACGGCGAACCGCTCCCGGCCGAGCACGGCTTCCCGGTGCGCATGGTCGTGCCGGGTCTGTACGGGTTCGTCTCGGCCACCAAGTGGTTGGTAGACGCCGAGCTGACCACGTTCGCCGACTTCGACGCCTACTGGGTCAAGCGCGACTGGGCACGACGTGCGCCGATCAAGACCATGTCCCGCGTCGACCGGCCCAAGGCCTTCGAACAGGTGCCGGCGGGCCGGTTCGTGGCCGCCGGGGTGGCTTGGGCGCAGCACAAGGGCGTCGACAAGGTGGAGGTCCGGGTCGACGGGGGCCCTTGGCAGGCCACGAAGCTCAGCTCGGAGGTCAACGTCGACACCTGGCGCATGTGGCGGGTCGAGCTCGACCTGTCCGCCGGGTCGCACACCCTCGAAGTCCGGGCCACCGACCGCACCGGCTACACCCAGACCGCCGACCGGGCCGAGCCGATCCCCGACGGCGCAGCCGGCTGGCACACGATCGTGTTCACCGCACGGCCCTGACCAGGCCCGCCACCGGCCGGCGCGGAAACCGCCCAAGTTTTTTCCGGATCGACCAATCCGCCGCCGCCCCGGCAGCGAACCACTCATGACAAGCCGGGAAACACAAGATCCGGCGACCGTCCTCAAAGGAGCAACTCTCATGCGCAGCACCCGGCTCGCGTCCGCGATCGGCGTCCTCACCGCGGCCCTGATCTCCGTCGCAGCGTGCAGCAGCGGCGAACAGGCCGCCTCGAACACCACTTCGGCCGCCGCCACCACGACGACGACCACCACGACCAGCAGCGCGGCGATGAGCGACGGCGTCACCACGACCGGCGACGTGTTCGGCGCCGGCTGCGCCAGCCTGCCCAAGGACACCGAAGGCTCCCTCGACGGCATGGTCGACGACCCGGTCGCCACCGCCGCCAGCAACAACCCGCTGCTCAAGACGCTCGTAGCCGCGGTGAAGCAGGCCGGTCTCGTCGACACCCTCAACAAGGCCGACGCCAAGTACACCGTCTTCGCGCCCTACGACCCCGCCTTCGAAGCCCTGGGCCAGGAAACCGTCAACGCCGTGCTCGCCGACAAGGCCAAGCTCACCTCGATCCTGACCTACCATGTGGTGCCGCAGCGCATGGACAAGGACGGCATTCTGTCCTCCGCCACCCTGCCCACCGTCCAGGGCGGCACGCTCAAGGTCGAAGGCTCCGGCGACAACGTCACCGTCAACGGGGCGAAGGTCCTGTGCGGCAACATCCCGACCGCCAACGCCACCGTGTTCGTCATCGACAAGGTCATGATGCCCACCTCCTGACCGGCACCGCCCCGCGCGAAGAGACGTCGCGGCCAGATTCCCCGTGGCCGCGACCTCTCTTCGCGTCCGACAACGCCACCGGTCGGGCAGACCTTCGCCCGGCAACCACACGACGTCCACGCCGAGGTACCTCCTCGATCCCGACATCCGGTCTCGCCACGCTCGACGTTCCATCAGGACTCACGTCCTGATGTCAGCGACCACTGCGACGGCAGCCCGCGCCCGTTTCGCCCCTCGAAGCGTCACTCAGTGGTGTGGCAATCCTGTGGTGTCCGGTGGTGGCGTTCGGGTTGAGCAGAAACATGGTGGTATGGGCAATCCGGATCCGGGCCCGCGCCGAAGACCCTGTGCAAGGGCAGATCGTTTCGACCCGTCAGGAAGAGGAACGAACGATGACTCGACTTACGAGCAGGGCGGCACGCGTAGCGGTTCCGGCAATGGCGTTGGGGCTGGCTCTGACCACGCCCGCCGTGTCCTCGGCCCACGAAGGCGACCACGGCTCACAATCCGGGGGCGAGGGCGGCACCACGGTTGCCACCGTGCAGCTGCGGCAGCTCAACCACAGTGGAGCCTCCGGGCAGGGTGCGCTGGTTCTGCGCGGCAACCAGGTAGACATCGCCTTCCGGGTGCGAGGCGTGTTGGCCGACGCCCCGCACGCGCAGCACATCCACATCGGGGCCCAAGGCCGCTGCCCCACCCAGCGCGCCGATACCAGCGGTGACGGCATCGTCAACACCACCGAGGGCCACCCCTTCTACGGCCACATCGGCACCTCGCTGACCACCAGCGGGGACACCAGCCCGGCCAGTGGCCTGGCGGTCGACCGCTTCCCGACCCCGGACGGCACCTCCTACAACTACCGCCGCAGCATCACCGTGACCGCCGACGTGGCCGGCGACATCCGCAACGGCAAGGCGGTGCTCGTCGTACACGGCATCGACCCCAACCGCAGCGGCATGTACGACGGCAGCGCTCCCAGCGACCTGGACCCGTCCCTGCCGCTGGAGGCCACCTCACCGGCCGCCTGCGGCCCCTTCCGCACCCGGCACGGCGGCCTGCTCGACCTCGACCTCGGCATCGACCTGGGCCTCGGCCGCCGCTGACGGCCGACCCACCCCTAGCGTGCGGGAGCGCGTCCTGCTACCCCTTGGCGCGCTCCCGCGCCTAGAGCCGTCCCGGGTGCCCTCCATCGGCACTCGGGACGGCCGCATCACGCGATCGCACGATCGATTAGGTACACCATCGGCGTCGAAGCGGTGGTCGAGCGCGGCCAGTCGCGAGCCAATCGGGAGGCTTCGTGCCTCGGAGCGTTCACTCCGATGTCCTGTTCGGGGTGGGGACCACCTCAAACAGGTCGTGGAACCGCATCCGTGGCAACGCGGTCAGCGCACCGGCGATGAACCGCGGTCCCGGTTGGAGCTCACCGGATCCGACCCTGGTGACGGTGGAGCGGTTCACCCCGAGCGCCTTCGCGGCGCTGTAGTCCGAGTGGAACCCGGACAGGAACAGGACCTTGGCGAACGTCTCGGTGCGCAGTCTGATGGTGTGCGAGGAAGGCGTGGCGTTCTGGTGTCCGGTGTCGAGCGGCGGCATCGTCAGCGGGTTTCGCGGTCGTAGCGGTCGGCCCAGCTGGCGAAGGCCTCGTGGGATTGTGCGGGGCTCAGCGCCAGGGAGGCCAGTCGGCGCATCTTGGCCTGGTAGTGCGTGACGGCGGTCGGTTCGTCCTGGAACACGGTCACCGTGTCGGTTTCGGTGTAGGCCAAGGGGCTGACCGGGTGGTTGAACGTCAGCAGTGTCGCCTGGTTTCGAATGACGGCGTGGCACGAGCGCGACATCGGGATCACCCTGGGCGAGAACCGGTCCCATCCGCACATCAGGGCCAGGTGCAGCAGTTGGTCGCGCATGACTGCCGGGTCGCCGACCATGGTGCGCAAGGCGGCCTCGTGCACGAACACGGTCGTCTCCGGGCCGTTGTCCTGTTGGTGCAGGGTGTTCTGCCTCGTCAGCCTGGCGAGGGCCAGTGTCCGGTCCCCGGTCAGCGCGCAGGCGTAGTCCTCGGTCTGGGCGAGGCTGGGCATGGTGAGGGGCTCGTAGGTGGTGATCGTCAGCGCGAGCTGTTCATGCAGGGTGAGCGCGGTCAGGATGTCGGGGATCTGGTCGTGGGCGCGCAGGAAGCTGCCGTTGTCCGGTTCGTCGGCGATGGCGAGGATCCGGTCACGGGTGGCTTTGTCCGCGCCCAGTCGACCGATGAGGGAGGCGATCTCCCACGAGCTCGTGCCCCTGCTCCCGGTCTCCAGTTTGCTGAGCTTGCCCAGTGACCAGCCCAGGTCCTGGGCCGTGTTCGCGGACGACCGGCGGGCGCGGTGGCGGACTCGCCGGAGTTCCTCGCCCAGCTCACGGCTGCGGGCGTTGCTCAACCGCGGAACGGTCTTCTTGACGCCGATCTCCGGTGGCTGCGTTGACGTGCGGTGTGCGGCGGGCGTGTTCACGTGGTCTCCCTACGCTGCTGGGACCGGGACGGATCCAGTTGACCACCGGGGGCGCGTCCGAGGCACCGGCCAGGAACCCGCCATCGTCCCTCCACCACCCCGCTGGCTTTCACTGTTACGGGCAGGCCGTCAGCCCTGGTGGGCGGGGCACATGGGTCGTCGGGCACGATGCCGGTAGTCCGGAATCGTCAGGGAGGGACTTGAGAGTGGCGAAGATCGAGGCGGTCTTCTTCGACGTGGGCGAGATCCTGGTCGACGAGACGCGCGAGTACGGGACGTGGGCGGACTGGCTCGGCGTTCCCCGTCACACCTTCTCTGCCGTCTTCGGCGCAATTGTCGCCCAGGGCAAGGACTACCGCGAGACTTTCCAGGTCTTCAGGCCCGGCTTTGACCTGACCGAGGAACGCGAGCGCCGTGCCGCGGCCGGACAGCCCGAGAGCTTCGGCGAGGACGACCTGTACCCCGACGCGCGGCCTTGCTTTCAGCAGCTCCGCGAATCAGGGTTGCGCGTGGGCCTGGCGGGCAACCAGACCAGCCGCGCGGAGGGCATCCTGAAAGCGCTGGACCTGCCGGTCGACGTGATCGGCACCTCCGACGGCTGGGGCGTGGAGAAGCCCTCGCCCGCCTTCTTCGACCGCGTGATCCGCGAGGCGGGCGTCGCCGCGGACTCGGTGCTCTACGTCGGTGACAGGCTGGACAACGACATCCGACCGGCCCAGCAGGCAGGCATCGCCACCGCGCTGATCCGCCGTGGCCCTTGGGGACACATCCTGCGGATGCCGGAGGTGGAGGACCGGTGCCTGTTCACGCTCGACGGCCTGGACACCCTCCCCGCGGGGGTGGCCGAGCACAACGCCCAGGCCGGTTGAGTCACACCGCGGTCAGTGCGCGTACCCGCTCGTCCAACTCGGCCGCGTACGGGGTGTGGCGCAACGCCTGCCGAACTGCGGGCACGCGCTTCAGAGCGGTGGCGTAGAAGTCCCGATCGAGCACGTCACACGCCTGACCGGCGGTGGCGAACGCCTGATCGGCGTCACCGGCAGCCTGTGCGACGGCCAGGTCGAACAGCAGTACGGCCGTGTCCGCAACCGCGTTCACCGCGTTCCTGGGCAACGTCGTTCGCTGACCGCATCGCTCTCACCTGGTTACAGCGGTGCCCCGGCCCGAACAAGTGGTCGGGGCACAGTTGCGTGGGCGCACGAACGACTGAGGTGTGCCTCTGGTCAGTTCTCGGCGTCGCCGACGCAAATGGTTCGGCCGTGCGATGACTAGTTGTTGTAACTCCGGGCTCGCGTCCAGCATCTCCGCGGGGTCGTCGTGTCGTCCGGTGACGCGGCGACTAGTTCGTCGGGCTGTGGTTGCAGGGACGGCACTGCGCCTGTTCGTTGAACGCCGATCGCCTCCGCCAGTGGGCTCGCGGAGGCGATCGTTGTTGCCGGTCGGTTCCGGCGAGTCTCGACTATGGCATCGGTTAGACGGGTGGCTGCGTCGTGGAGCAGATTTGACGGTCGTCGGACGCGGTCAGCAGCTTTGGTCGGAGGGGGACGTAGTAGGCGTAGTAGACCTGCATGCTCGGGTAGAAGGGCACTGGCTATGGAGGTCACTTCTGACCGCGGATGTCGGTCAGTACTGACCGCACTTGCCGATCAGGTGCGTGATCAATGTCGGTGAGTTCTGACCGTACTTGTGGATCACTGGGTGGCTTGGAGGACGGGTGTCGGTTCTCGTTTGACCTGAGCCGGCAGCGTGCCGGAGGGTGAGTACTCTCCGCCTGGGGCTGGTGGGGCGCGGTGGGTAGGGTGGCCGCGTGGAGGAACGGCTGCTTCTCGGTTCGTCGTTCGGCGCAGCGGCGGCCGCATATGCCGAGCACCGCCCGGACTACGCACAGGCCGCGGTGCGCTGGGCGCTGGAGTTTGCGCCTGGTCTGAGGGTGCTCGACCTCGGGGCCGGAACCGGCAAGCTGACCGCCACGCTGGTCGCGCTGGGGGCTGACGTCGTCGCGGTCGAGCCTGACTCGGCGATGCTGGCCGAGCTGCGGCGCGTGCTGCCGGCTGTCCGTGCCCTGCCGGGTAGCGCCGAGGCGATACCGCTGCCGGACGCGTCCGTCGATGCCGTGTTGGCCGGCAATGCCCTGCACTGGTTCGACATGGCCGTCGCAGGACCGGAGATGGCCAGGGTCCTCGCGCCCGGGGGCGTCCTGGCCGGCCTGTGGAACGTCCTGGACGACCGGGTCGATTGGGTTGCAGGACTCGAGCGGGTCAGCGGGAGCGCGGCCATCGGCCCGCGTGACACGCTGAGCAGTTGGCGCGCGGCGACGGCGGACATGCATCTTCCGAACATCGGCCTGGTCGCCCGGTTCGGCTCGCCGGAGCAGGCCGAGTTCCCGCACGGGCAGCGCCGAACGGTCGACTCCCTCGTCGCGACCCTCGCGACGCGCGCCGGGATGCTGGTCATGCCGAAACGGGACCGAGAGGCCGCGCTCGGCGGGATCCGCGCTTTCCTCGCGAGCAGACCGGAAACCGGCCGCGGCGAGTTCACCCTTCCGATGCTGACCGGCGTGCTGCGCGTCCGGCGGCTCTGAAAGCCATCGACCTGGGCCGCCCTGCCCAAAGGCTGTCTGGTGGCCCAGATCCAGGGATAACGGACAACAGGGTCAGCCGGTACTCGCCCGGCCGGTGCGGGCGCGGGTCTGGGCGAGGCGGTAGGAGTCGGTGCCGGTCTCGATGATGTTGCCGCCGAAGGCGAGCCGGTCGACGATGGCGGCGCAGAGCCGCGGGTCGGTGAAGGTCTTCGTCCAGCCGGCGAAGGACTCGTTGGACGCTATCGCGACCGAGTTCTTCTCCTCGCGCTCCGTGAGAACCTGGAACAGCAGTTCGGCGCCCCGCCGGTCCAGTTCCATGTAGCCCAGTTCGTCGATGCATAAAAGATCGACACGCCCGTAACGGGCGATGGTCTTGGTCAGGATCTTGTCGTCGGCGGCCTCGACCAGTTCGTTGACCAGCTTCGCGGCCAGGGTGTAGCGGACCCGGAACCCGGCCATCGCGGCCTCGGTGCCCAACGCGATGAGCAGGTGCGACTTGCCGGTGCCTGAGTCGCCGATCAGGCAGAGCGGCAGGCCCTTCTTGACCCACTCGCTGGTCGCGAGGGTGTGGATGACGGCCGGATCGACGTTCGGGTTGGCGTCGAAGTCGAAGGCCCGCAACGACTTCTCGCGTAGGAACGCCGCAGCCTTGATCCTGCGCTCGGAGCGTCGGCGGGCGCGGTCGTCGCACTCGGCCATCAACAACTCGGCCAGGAACCCGCGGTAGGACATCTGGTCGCGGGCGGCGGCGTCGGCCAGGTCGGGGAACTGGGCGCGGATGGTGGGCAGGCGCAGCATGCGGCAGGCCTGGTCGACGGCGGCGTCGGCGGCCTGCTCGGTCAGGCCCCGGTGGCGGTGGACGGTCACTGGCTTGTCCCTTCTCGGCCGCGTCGGCGTCTGGGCAGGAGTTGGTCGTAGGCGTCGACCGTGGGCAGCGGCCTGGTGTCCGGTGGCAGCTGCGCCAGCCGGCGCTGCGTCAGGGAGGTGACCCTCGCCGGCGGCGTGGTGTCGGTCGGTGTCGTGTCGGGTTCGTCGAGTTCGGCGGCCTTGCGGGCCTCCAGGGCGACCGCGTCCGCGGTCAGTGCCCCGACGTTCAACGCCGCGGCCAGGCCGGCGACGACGTGGTCATGCCCCATGTGCCGGTGCAGCAGCAGGACCTCGATCAGGGCGCGCGTGCCGTCGCGCCGGGGAGACCGCGGTGACCTGATGCTCCTGCTCGGCTGGACCTCCGAGGACATGCCGCGGCACTACGGCGCCAGCGCAGCGGCGGAACGTGCGCAGAAGACTCGATTGCGCTTGGGGATCGGTGAGAATGTCTAACTCGTCCAACTCCACGAACGGGCGGTCGAAGCGAATGCCCATGACACCCGAGCAACGCAGTTTCCGTGCCCGACTGGCGGCTCACGCGTCATGGGCCGGCACCTCGGACCGGAGGGCACGAACCGCCGGTGCTACCCAAGCATTCCTTGAACGGTTCGAGCGCCAAGTCGACCCACTCGGTGAACTTCCGCCCGAGCGTCGAAGGGAGATGGCCCTGCATGCCAGGACCGCGCACATGTTGAAGTTGGCCAAGCGGTCTGCGGACGCACGGCGAACCCGTCGTCGATACTCGCGAAGTGCCGGTGAGCTCGGAATCGACCAACCTAATGAGTTCAGTGAAGAATAAAGCCATATGCCCTTACGCCGTATCGACGGCTGTGACCCGGTTGGAACCGAAGCACGAGGCTCTGAATGCACACCTTGTGGCGGTCTCGCGGAGAGGCTGCAGTGTTGGCTGATGCAGCGGCCTTGGCGCACGACCGCGAGCAGGTGAAGGAAGTCCTCGAGGCCGAACCACGGTTTAGCGTCCGCGCACTCCTCACCAGGAAGACGCTGTACTCGTCACGAGGGCACGGCGGAGAGGGCCACCCCCGCTCGCGCGGGGAAGCCGCGCTGGCCGCGCTCGCCGACACGCGCTGGCAGGGACCACCCCCGCTCGCGCGGGGAAGACTCGGCGCTGTACTCCGCCGACGTCTTCGACCGCGGACCACCCCCGCTCGCGCGGGGAACACGGCGTCGCGGAAGACGTGGTTGTGGTAGCGGCCGGACCACCCCCGCTCGCGCGGGGAACACAAGCGAAGCGGATCGGGGCTGGTCGGCGACCGGGGACCATCCCCGCTCGCGCGGGGAACACACCTGCGGACGTTCAACCTGGACCTGGTGCAGCGGACCACCCCCGCTCGCGCGGGGAACACGCAGGATGTCGGGCGGGGCAGGTACCCCTCGGACGGACCACCCCGCTCGCGCGGGGAACACTGCCGCCGTGCGCTGTCGTTGTAAGCCTTGAAGGGACCACCCCCGCTCGCGCGGGGAACACAGCATCGACTGCGCGTCGGCGTGACCGTCGGTGGGACCACTCCCGCTCGCGCGGGGAACACCTCGGGCTCGACCGGTGCGATCCAGTCGGGGCGGGACCACCCCCGCTCGCGCGGGGAACACCTGCGCAAGCAGGCACTGACGCTCGCCGACGAGGGACCACCCCCGCTCGCGCGGGGAACACAGGCGGCGGCGCTGGCGGTGGATCAGGCGACACGGACCACCCCCGCTCGCACGGGGAACACCCGACGAGGATCGCGGCTGGCGCCACCCCGGCCGGACCACCCCCGCTCGCGCGGGGAACACGGAGCCGAGGACGTCGACGGACAGCGCGGGGTGGGACCACCTCCGCTCGCGCGGGGAACACACTTCATGACCTGCTACGTTACGCGACGATGCGCTATTTCAGCATCGGTTTGCTGCGGGCAGCGTAGTCCAATCGAGGTTCTGCGGAGCTTTCCCGATACCGACTGCCGCGATGATTCATTATGTCGCCGAGCAGCATGGTCTTGAAGGCGTCGTCAGCAGTCGCGCTGCCTCGTGCTACGAGCCGGGTCGGCGGTATCCTGCGTGGACCAAGACGTCGTTGCGTCGGTCCCGTGAGGGTTGCCGTCTCCGAGTGGAGGGCGGATCCCAGGCACCGCCGACCACTATGCCGGTGCGGACGGCGGTGCGGCTTGTTCTCCTCCCAAAACCCGAGCCGGTAGTTCACTGGGTCGACCCTGCGCCGCGACAACGCTTCCGGACACCGGCGACTGGCCTACGGCTTGGGTGTCAACCGTTGACTCCACCCGAAGTCCTTGCCGAGCTCCAGGCGAAGTTGTTGTTCCGCCTCTGGTGGACGGATCTGTCGCGGATCGGCTCCGCTCGTCGGGGAGTTGCTACTTGGGCTGCGCCGTACCATTCCGGCCCAGCCGATCTTGCGTGCGCAGGGAGGGCGAGTGCGCCGATCAGGTGGCCTCGCCGATTTGTCCGCTTGTCCGAGAAATGCTTCGGCTCTCGGCAGATGATCACGAACGAGCGGATCGCCCCCGCTTGTGCGGGGATGTTGTGTCAGACCCGTGGAACAGAGGGGCCACTCCCGCTCGCACGGGATCCCGGGCGCATGCACCGTACGGCGCTTGCTGTGGATGAGGTGCGTTCTTCATCAGTTCGAGTGAGTCCGGTGTGTCGCGACGGGTGGGTACAGACAACGTGGAACAGAGTTGGCCGGGCTGATCGACCGCTCGAAGGAAGGGTAGAAGTGAGTCCCGATCGTGTTCGGCGAGGGTGGCCGGTTGAGGGTCGCCGCGCCGCGATCGTCATGGTGGACGTCCTGCGGTGGACGTATGTGAAGACTGCTCGCGAGCTAAGCGTCAGTCCGTCGACCGTGCGGCGTTGGCATCGCGAGTACCGGTTGGCTCGGTCGGCGGGTTCGCGGGAGGGTCGGGCGGGATTTTGTTCCATACCGCCGCATTCTTGCGGATTGGTAAGCGGCACTGACTGTGGTGTGCGTTCGATTATTTGAAGTGCACTGAAGTTCAGTTTCGGTGTTCTTCCGGCATTCGGGTGAACTCTCGGCCGTTGCGCGTGGCTTCGTCGTGGTGAAATTGGAATGAGGCGAGCGTCTGTGCTTGTATGGCGCCTCGTTTGAGCGGGTCGATGGTCGAGAGGTGTGTGTGGTTGACGATTTTCCTCCTGTGACGGGTGCGTGGGGGAAGGCATCGGGCAGGGAGTGGCCGCACCCTCTGGTCTGTCACGTGGTGGACACTGCCGTCGTCGCGGAGCTTGTGCTTCCGTTGTTGGTCGGTCCGCGTTGCCTCGGTGAGCTGCGGGATGCCTTCGGTCCGTTGGGTGATGCGGACGGGTGGATCGCGTTGCTGTGCGGGATTCACGATGTGGGCAAATATTCACCTGGGTTCCAGGGTCTGCATGCCGAGTTGGCATCGAGGAGATTGGGCTCGGCGGCGGCTCTTGATGTGGACTTCGTGAAACGACTCGGTGTCGCGCGGTTCGACACGCCGCATGGTCTGGTCACGGCGATGCACGTGGCCGACATGGTGGAGTCGTGGGGAGCGGATGTCCGGGTGGCGCGCGAGATTGCCGTCGCCTTGGGTGGTCACCATGGTTATTTCCCGAGTGCGGGGGAGATCACGCAGGCGGAGAGCGAGAAGAACAACCACGGTGAGGTGACGTGGGCGGCGTGGCGGGACGACCTCGTCGTGGCGGTGGCCCGGGTGCTGGGTTTGCCGGATCCGCGGTCGCTTCCGTGGGGTGAGGTGCGTTTCGGCGCGGGTGCCGCGGTCGGTCTCGCCGCGGTGACGACGATCAGTGACTGGATCGCGTCCGACGAGGCGAACTTCGAGTCGCCGGAGGAGCCGTTCGACCTCGACGCGTATATGGCCAGTGCGAGGGTCTCCGCAGTGAAGGCTGTGGACAGAGCGGGTTTGAGGCCGTGGGTACCGCCTCGCGACACCGGGTTCTCCTCGCTGTACCCGGAGTTGGAGAAGGTCCGTCCGGTGCAGCGGTTGGCCGAGCGGCTGGCCGTGGACCGACGGTCACCGACGATGGTCGTCGTCGAGGCTCCGCCGGGTGAGGGGAAGACCAAGGTCGCGATGCAGGTAGGTGCGACGTTGGTGCGTGATCTGGGGCTGGCGGGGATGTATGTGGCGATGCCGACGAAGGCGACGAGCAACCAGGTGCTCGTCGAGGTGGAGACGCTGCTCAAAGGTCTGGAGGATTGGACCACGGTGCGGTTGATCCATTCCGATGCCCGTGCGTATCTGGAGGAACGGACTGTTGAACCGGCCGATGTCGGCCGCGACCATCCGGAGGACTCCGACGTCGCGGCGCGGGAGTGGTTCACCCGCAAGAAGAGCCTGCTGGCCAATCTCGGTGTGGGCACGGTGGACCAGGCCGCGAAGGCGGTGATCCGCTCCGGCCACATGTTCGTGCGGTTGGTCGCGTTGTCCAACAAGGTGGTCGTCTTCGACGAGATCCACGCCTACGACACCTATCTGTCGTCGCTGCTGGACCGGTTGCTGATGTGGTTCGGGCGGTTGGGTGTCTCGGTGGTGCTGTTGTCGGCGACGTTGCCGACCCGTCGTCGTGACGAACTCGCGGCCGCCTGGCAGTCCGGCCTGCTGGGGGTCCTGCCGCGAGAAACCCCTCCGTTGCCGCCGTCATCCGACTATCCGCGAGTGACGGTCGTGGGCGCCGACGAGCCGGTCGTGGAGGGCGCGGAGGTCTCGGACCTGAACAAGGGTCGTCACGTCCGTCTCGACAAGCCCGTCGAGGAGGCCGATGTCGTCGACTGGCTGCTGGGGAAGATGGGGGCCAAGGGCTGTGCGGCGGTGGTGCACAACCTGGTGGGACGCGCGAAGAGGACGTTCGAGGAGCTTCAGGCCCGAGTCGCCACGCTGCCCGCCGCGCGGCGTCCGGAGGTAGTCCTCCTGCACGGGCAGGTGTCCTACGCCGAGCGTCGTCGGACCGAGAGTTGGCTGCGGGAGTCGTTCGGGCCGGGTGGGACGAGGCCGCACGCGATCGTGGTGGGCACACAGGTGCTCGAGCAGAGCCTGGACCTGGATTTCGACGTGATGCTCAGCGACCTGGCTCCGGTCGACCTGGTGATCCAGCGTTCGGGCCGTGAACACCGGCACGATCGCAGTGCGGCTCGTGGCGGGATGGTTCTGGGCATCACCGGGGTGAGCGATACCCCGGACGGGCCGACGTTCCCGCGTTACCTGGGCGGCGTCTACTCGCCCTACGTGTTGATGCGGACGTGGGCGTTGCTCAAGGACAAGCCCACGATCTGCTGTCCTGACGATGTGCCGGGTTTGATCGACGCGGTTTACGGGCCGGACGAGGCGGTCGCCTGCCCTGCCGGATGGGCGGCGTCGTGGGACAAGGCGCGTGCCGCGCACGAGAAGTTGATCGAGAGGTACGAGCGCGAGGCGCAGACGATGTACCTGCCGATGCCGATCGGTTCGGTGCGGCTGGAGAAGCTGTCGGCACAACCCAAGCGGGCCAACCGGACCCGGATAGGACGCGGTGGCAAGTGACCGACTACGACGACGAGTTCCCCGACACGACGGTGGACGTGGTGCTGCTGCATGCCGGGGTGGACGACGACGGGAGCGATTCCGTCAGACCGGTGCGCGGGGGAGCGGTGACCAATCTGACCTCGACCACCAGTGATCTGACCGTGCTGGACGCCTTGTTGGAGTCGAGCACGGTCCTGTCGGCGCCGGACGGTGTGCCGCCTGAGGTCGTATCCGACCTGCTGGCGGCACCGGTGCCCCACCTGTTCGCCAGCAACCCTTGGTTGCGTCAGCACCGCGCGCTCGTATTCCACGACGGCCAGTGTCTGGTCGCCGGTCACCTCATCCGCTACCGACCGGAGTACGGCGTGTACGTCGATGGTTACCAGTGATCGCCCCGGCCGCATCGTTCAACCTGCTGACCGAGCCGTGGATCCCGGTGATCGGGACGGACGCGCAGCGCCGTGAGGTGGGTTTGAACGAGCTGCTGCTCGACGCCCGTGGCATCCGGCGGATCGTCGGTGACACACCGCCGATGACCGCAGCGCTGTACCGGCTGGCGCTGGCGTTGCTGCACCGCGCCTACGGACCGGTCGACGAAGACGCCTGGGGCCACCTGTGGTCGGCCAAGCAACTGCCGTCGGCGAAGCTGCGTGACTACGCGGCGGGCCAGTCGGACCGCTTCGATCTCTTCCACCCCGAGCGGCCGTTCCTGCAAAGTCCGGCGCTGGCCCGTATCACGCCGTCGACGGTGGCGAAGCTGGTTCCCCACCTGGCGGTCGGCAACAACGTCACGTTGTTCGACCACACGACCGCCGGAGACCGGACCGTGCTCAGCCCGGCACAGGCGGCGCGGTGGCTCGTCACCGCCCAGGCATTCGATCCGGGCGGCATGAAGACCCCGTTCGAGAAAGTGAAGTCCTCCGAACGGGCTCCCTGCAACCTGCTGGGCGTGGTCCTCGTCGAGGGAGGCGACCTCAAGGAGACCCTGCTGCTCAACGCCTTGACTTACGCGCCCGACCTTCAGACTCCGTACATGACGTCCAGTCGGGACATGCCGGCGTGGGAGGAGCCGGACCCACCCGAGGGGGCACCGGGCGAACGGCGCGCACGGGGGTGGACCGACCTGCTGACCTGGCCGTCCCGGCGGATCCTGCTGGTTCCCACGGTGAGTGGGGACACCGTCGTGGTGGACGGTGTGGTCCTTACCCCCGGTGTGCGGTTCAAGGGCGATCTTCCGGAGGAAGAGAAAATGGCGGCCTTCCGGCGCCCACTCGGCCCCAACGGCAAACCCAAGAAGGACGCGCCGCTGCTGCCGATCCGGCTCAACCCGCTGCGCGGTGTGTGGCGGCACAGCGTCGAACTGCTCATGATCGACCTCCGGCAGGAGGGGCGCACCAGGATCCGGCCACGAGCCCTGGAACAGATAGCCGCGCTCGCAGGGGACGGGCACATCCCCCGCGACGCCGTCTACACGCTGCGGGTGCTCGGGCAGCAGTTGGACAAGAACGCCTCCGTGGTCGAGGCATACCTGGAAGAACAGGTCCCCGCACCGGTGCCCTTGCTGCGCGCCCGGGACACGTCCCTGGGCGCGTTGATCGGGAGCGCCATCGCGCTGGCCGACAACGCCGGAGCGGCCTTGCGGCACATGGAGCGCGACTACAACAAGGACAAGCGTGCCGACCCCACCTCCACCCTGGACGTGGCGTACTGGCCACAACTACCCCGACGCTTCGCCACGTTCCTGCGTGAAGTCGCACGAGCCCACGACGCCGACGAACCCGAGTCCGACGCGGTCGAACAGTGGACGCGCGAGGTGTACCGGATCGCCAAGCAGGCCGCCGAACGGTGGGCCGAGCGAGCACCGGCGGACACCCGCGACGTGTTCCTCATGGGCAAGCACCTGCGAGCGTTCCATACCCGGCTCAACGTGTTGGTGGACAACTTCCGCCGCGAGGCGCGCAGCTACACCACGAAAGGACGAATCGCGTGACCGACACCCTCACGCAGCGGCGCCGCACGTTCGTCAACTACCTCCACGGACTGCACTATTGGGCATCGTCGGACAACCCGAAACGGGCCGGCGAAGCCAGGCAGGCACTGGCCAGGCTGCGACGGATCTTCTCCGGCTCCCGGCAACAAGCCGACGCCTACGAGTACGTCTTCCCCCACGACCCACCGCACGACGAGCAGGACACCTGGCTGCTCGTCGCGGGTCTGTTCGCCCTGCACCCGCAACGCAGACGTGCCAAGGACGCGCGCCGCCGCTCGCTGGGCGCCTCCATGGGAGAACTCGAAGCGGCCCGCGGACCCGCCGTGACCCGACGCTTCACCCAGCTCCTGGCGCGGGACCGCGACGCGCTGCCGCACAACCTGCGCCAGACCGTGCGGCTGCTGTCGTCCCACGACATCCGCGTCGACTTCGACCAACTCCTCGACGACCTGGTCGTGCTGCTCGGCGACGACGACCAAGCCGACCAGGCGCACCGCGTGCGCCTGCGCTGGGCCGGCGAGTTCCACCGCCCACCGACGACGAACACCCCACAAGACAAACGGACCTCGGCCGACGAGCCGTCCGACACCGACGAATGACCACCTCCCGGAGAGCTTCGTGATCATCGAGCTGCACCTGCTCCAGTCCTTCCCGGTCAGCAACCTCAACCGCGACGACGTCGGCCAGCCCAAGACCGCCACCTTCGGCGGCTGCACCCGCGGCCGGATCTCCAGCCAGTCCCTCAAACGAGCCGCCCGGCTGCTGTTCAACGACTACGGCCTGGACACCTCCGAGACCGGCGTGCGGACCAAGCGGCTGGTCGAGAACACCGCCGAGGCGCTCGCACGACCCGACCGGGACCACGCACTGACCCGAGGCGTGGTCACCGCCGCCCTGGAACAGCTCGGCTTCGCCGTGGACCCCGTCAAGGGCCTCACCCAGTACCTGCTGTTCGTCGGCCGCGACGCCGTCGACCGGCTCGCGCAGTACAGCCAGGACAACTGGGACGTCCTGGCCGCCGGCCACACGGCGAAGGCGGCGAAGAAGGACAAAGAGAAGGACGACGCCGCCGACAAGCCCGCGAAACCCGTCAAGTCCAAGCCCGACAAGGCCACCGCAGCGGAGGCCAAGCGGATCCTCGACGGCGGCCGTGCCGCCGACGTCGCCCTGTTCGGGCGGATGATCGCCGACAACAAGGACTTCAACGTCGACGCCGCGTCCCAGGTCGCCCACGCCCTGTCCACCCACGCCGTGCTCAACGAGTTCGACTTCTACACCGCGGTCGACGACCTTAAGCCCGATGGCGAGTCCGGCGCCGACATGATCGGCACCGTCGACTTCAACTCCGCCTGCTACTACCGCTACGCCAACGTCGACACCGACCAACTGGTGCGCAACCTCGGCGGCGACACCGACCTCGCCACCCGAGCTATGCGCGCCTGGCTGAACTCGTTCATCCACGCCGTGCCCAGCGGCAAGCAGAACTCCATGGCCGCCCGCACCGTGCCCGACACCCTCCTCGGTGTCGTCCGCGACGCCGGCGCCTGGAACCTCGCCAACGCCTTCCTCAAGCCCGTCACCGACGTCGACCTCATGGTCGGGTCCACCGAACGCCTCACCAAGCACTTCACCGGCCTGCGCGACTTCTACGGCAGTGACCAGATCCGCGCGATCGCAGCCGCCTCCGTCAGCGGCGACCTGCCACACCTGGATCCCGCCGACACGGTCACCACCATCGGCGCGTTCATCGACAACCTGCTCGCAGCCGCGAAGGCGTGACCACCGTGCCGATGTCGCTGGCCCTGTGCTTCGACGCACCGATGCAGTCATGGGGCATCCGATCCCGAGGCGTCATCCGCGACACCACCACCGAACCCACCAAATCCGGTGTCGCCGGCCTCCTCGCCTCCGCCCTCGGCGTCCCCCGTGAAGACGACGACACCATCGCCGAACTCGCCGCCCTCCAACTGGCCGTGCGAGCGGACCGCGAAGGCATCCTCGAGCGCGACTACCACACCACCCAGAACGTCCCCACAACCCAAGGCACAGGGCACCGCACCGTGGTCAGCGAACGCTACTACCTCGCCGACGCACTGTTCCTCGTCGTGCTGGAAGGCGAACCGGCGCTGCTGCAACGCCTCCACGACGCCGTGAACAACCCCCGGTGGCCCCTGTTCTTCGGCCGCCGAGCCTTCGTGCCCACTCGACCACTGGTCACCAAGGTCGGCCTGTCCGAACGCTCGGCGGCCGACGTCATCGACGACCACCACTGGCTGGAACCGTCACCGCGGATCCGGGCAACTGAACTCCGCAAGAACGACCGGATCGGCCTGCGCGCCGTCATCGACTGCCCACCGACCACCGACAAGGCCGAAATCCGCCACGACCACCCGCTCAGCTTCACCGAAGGCAACCGCCGCTACAGCACCCGCACCGTCCTAACCCGACCCGTGCCGCTCACCGACGCCATGATCACCGCCGCAGGAGACGACAACCCGTGTACCTGACCAAACTGTCCGTCAACGTCAGGTCCCGCGAGTTCCGCCGTGACTTCGCCAACATCCACGACCTGCACCGCACCGTCATGTCCGGCTACCCCGACACCGACGGCGACACCCCCGCACGCCAAGCCCACGGCGTCCTGTGGCGCCTGGACCCCAGCCCCACCGGCTACACCGTCTACGTCCAAAGCCACACCGAACCCAACTGGGTGAAACTGCCCACCGACTACCTCGCCGCACGGGCGGAAATCCGCCCGCTTCAGCCCGTCCTCGACGCCATCACCCCCGGCCGCAAACTCGCCTTCCGCATGCTCGCCAACCCCACCCAGGACAGCCGCCCACCTCAACTCCGAGGCCGCTCACGACGCGTCGCCCACCGCACCCCGGAAGACCAGACCACCTGGCTGATCCGAAAAGGCGAACAACACGGCTTCGTCATCCCCACCGCCCGCGACGGCCAACCCGACATCAACCCCTCACCCATCCCCAGGATGACCGGACACAAAGGCGACAGCGGAACCATCACCATCGACGCCGTCCGCTACGACGGCCACCTCGTCATCACCGAGCCCGAAGCCTTTACCGACGCGATCGTCGCCGGCATCGGACGAGCTAAGGCATACGGATGCGGCCTACTCACCCTCGCCCCACCACGGAGCCACTAGAGCGTGTCCTCAAAGCCAGATGAGCAGGGCGGCCAGATCGATCATGCCTCGGTAGGACACGGCGGTCTTGTCGAAGCGGGTGGCTATCGCGCGGAACTGCTTGAGCCGGTTGAAGCAGCGTTCCACGACGTTGCGACGTTTGTAGGCGGTGCGGTCGAAGGCCGGCGGGCGCCCGCCGGCGCGGCCCTTGCGTTTACGGTCGGCCTGCTGGTCGCGGCGTTCGGGGATGGTGGCCGGGATGACTCGTTTGCGCAGGTGGGCGCGGGTGGCCTTGGTCGAGTGGCCCTTGTCCGCGATCACCTGCGGACCTGGTCGCCGGGCGGCCCGGACCCGATCTGTCGAACCCGACACCGGCCATGACGGTGGTGAACCGGGTGCGGTCGTTGACGTTGCCGCCGGTCAACACCACCGACGGTGGCCGACCGCGGCCGTCACAGGCCAGGTGGATCTTCGTGGTGGGTCCGCCGCGGGAGCGGCCGATGGCATGATCAGCCGGCTCGCTGCGCCCCGCCGCACGACCCGCCCGCCCCCTGTGTGGGACGCGGCCACGGATGCGCGGCGTGCTCCGGCGGCGTGCTGATGGGCGCGCACGATGCCGGAGTCCACCGCCACCTCGCGGTCGAGCTCGTCGATCGCTTCGGCGATCACCCGGACCTCGTGACACCAGCGTCGTGAGGGTGCCGTTGCGCGCGGTGCCGGGACCCCCGCCCGCGCAGGGAAGACCACCTGACGGGCGTGGACGCGCAACGGCCCGACGGACCACCCCCGCTCGCGCGGGGGAGACTCGCCACCGTCCAATTCGTACAGGTCGCACCGGACCAGCCCCGCTCGCGCGGGGAAGACATCACCCAGCGGCACGACGGGTGCGACGTCGAGGGACCACCCCCGCTCGCGCGGGGAAGACACCGGCGACGCGCACCTCCTGGCGCACGCCCAGGGACCACCCCCGCTCGCGCGGGGAAGACGGCCGAACGACTCTTGAACCTCGTGGACAGCGCGGACCAACCCTCGTCATCGGCCGGACCAGCCCCGCTCGCGCGGGGAAGACCTGTCGGGCGGTCTCGACTCAACCGGCCTGGTAGGACCACCCCCGATCGCGCGGGAAGGCTCATGGCCTCCCTAGCCGCTGGCTTCGGAGGCCGGACCACCCCCGCTCGCGCGGGGGAAGGCACTTCTTGACCAGCTACTTTAGAGGGTGAGAAGCCATTTCGGCATCGGTTTGACGGGGCGAGCTTGCACCCTGCTGGTCTGGCTGTGCTGTGCGCGTCGATGACGATGGTGTCCGCCATGCCTCGGCTGGCTGAACGCAGTGAGGTCGGCGTTGTTGTCACCGCTCCGCTCCGCGAGCACAGTCGTCTGCCGAGATGCTGCAGGGTCGGGCGACCATGATGAAGTCTCTCCCGAACGGATCTAGTGCTGCGTCACGCAACCTTGGCTGGGTAATGGGTCCAGGTGGGGATGGGTGAGTCGGTGGCGAAGCCGGTCTTGGGTCTGGCTCGGGCGTTGCGCCAGCGGATGTAGGCCGCGATGGCGGCGTTCTGCTCGGGGTGGGTGCGGTGGTCGGTGCCGTTGAGGGCGAAGTAACGCAGGGCGGTGAACTCGGCCTCGATCCAGTTCAACCAGCTGGAGTAGGTCGGCAGGAATACCAGGTCGACATCATGGTTGGCAGCCCAGTCCCGGACGTCGGGGTGGCGGTGCGGCGAAAAGTTGTCGACCCCGACGCGAACTCCTCGACCACATCCTGATCATGAGCGAGAGCCACGCACGACAGATCCTCACGACCTACGAAGACCACTACAACCGACACCGCCCCCACCAGGGCGGAAACCAACTACCACCCGAGACCCAGCAACACCCTGCCGCGGTACACAACCTCGACACCCACAGAGTGCACCGCACCCGCATCCTCGGCGGACTCATCAACGAGCGCAGACACGCAGCTTGACCAGCAGCGATGACTTTTCGAGCGGTACGAGATCCCGGCGTAGTCGATGTCGATCAGCACGTCGTGCGGGCCGACGTCGCGTCGCTCGATCGTCATCGGCTCCGGGGGCGCGGTCGCGCTGGTGGCCCCGCAGGCCCTTCACAGTGGTGGTCCTCGCGATTCCTTCCATATCGGATGGGGTCCGTTGCCCGCCGGACGGGTACTGACCATCAGACGTAGGCCAGGAATCGGCCCGCGAAGATCACGCCCGTCCACGTCGTCATCGACACGACGGCCGAGACACGGGCGGCGACCGGGGTCGCGTCGGCGTCGGCCCACTCGTCGACTCGACGGTAGACGCCGCGGTGGAACACGAAGGCGTTCAGCCCGGCGAGGACCAGGAGTCCGAGCTTCCACGGTGCGGCACTTGAGCCGGCGACGCCGAGGGCCTGCGCGCTGAACAGCAGGATGCCGGTGACGACGGCGACGGCCAACCCCAGGTGAGACACAGGCAGGAGATAGCGCGCGGCTCTCGTGACGGGCACCAGACGGCGCCCGACGCCCAGCAGCCGGAGGTCGAACGCGAAGGCCGGGCCGACGAGCACGGCGATCCCGAGGATGTGGAGGCTCTCGAGCGCCGCATACATGAAGGGAGTGGTGCGCACGGCGTCGCCGAGCGCGGAGTCCTGCAACCAGCGCAGGATCGGTTCAAGCCATTCAGGCATCCGGGTTCCGTTCGTCCTGCAGGGTGCGGCGGCGCAGGTAGAAGACGCCACCCACAACGGCTGCAACGACGACGCCGCCGAGCACCGCCCAGCCGACCAGCGCCTGTGAGCCGCTGTCCGCGGCGATGTCGGCATCCTCTGCCGTAGGGTTCTCCGGCGCGGACGGCGCATCTCCGGGACCTCCGGGAAGCGGTGCCCTGACCGGGAGCGTGTTGCCGATCACCTGGTTGACGGGCGCGTTGTCGTCTCCGTACCAGAACGCGACCGGGCGGAAGAGGCCGTCATCGGTGCTGTTGATGTATCCGACGCCCTGGAAGCGCTCTCCGACCTCCAGCGAGCGGTCCAGGCCGTTGCTACTCGACCACCACGGCGGAGCGATGATGATCTCGAGCTCGTCGTGGGGGCCGCCATACGCGGGAGCGGCCTCGACCCGGACGCTGTCCTCCGGGCCCGACAGCTCCTCGGGGATCGGCAGGTCAGGCGTGTCGGCCGGGAGTTCGGCGTCCAGCGCCACATCGAATTCCGAGTGCGGATCGCCCCAGTTCCCCTCAGTGGAGACGGTGCCGGCGATGTAGACGAGTTCGTTGGTCTCGAAGCCGTCCCAGCCGTGGTGCGCGGCGGCCGGTGACGCTGTGACCAGCGAGATCGCTGCCGCGGCGAGCAGTGGTGCCGTGGCCAGAAGGCCTAGGCGGCGTGGTCGGTCGGTGTGTGTGGAGACGGTCAAGGTCGTCGTTTCCTCTCTGTGGGTGGTCCTGGGGCCGCGGTTCAGCTCGCCGCGGGGAACGCGACGCCGGTCCGCTCGGCGTAGGCGGCCAAGAGCTGGTCCTGCGCCTGGGCGTCGTGCACGAGCTCGTTCACACGGGTCTCGACCTGCTGGTGGAAGAGGAACTCGCCGGTGACGTCGCTGCCCGGCTCGACCGCCTCAGCGAGCCAGACCTGGGTCATGTAGCCCTCGCGCAGGCTGTCGGGGGTGGTGGTGTTGCCGTTGTGGAAGCCGATCAGGGTGGGGATCCAGCCGGGCGCGACGGCGTTGACCTGCCGCTGCGGCCAGAGGCGCGCCGCCGCGGTGGCGGTCATCGCCATGTGCAGCTTGCTGTCGCCGTAGCTGATGCCGCCGCCCGAGCGCACCTCGTCGAGCCTCAGGTCCCGCCGAGGTGCAGGTCGGAGGTGAGGTAGCTCAGCTGCCGCGGTGGGGTGACCAGCGCGGTGAGGAGGTACGGCGAGAGGGAGTTGGAGTTGAGCAGGTTGCCGTCCGGGAGCCCGTACTCGCCAGCGTTGTGGACGATGACGTCGACTCGTCGAGCGCGTTGATCTGCTCGGCCGGCGCTTTGGTCTGGTCGGGGTCGAGCAGATCGCCGAGCACGACGTCTTCGAGGCCTGGCAGGTCGCGGCGGATGTCGGCGTCGCGCTGCTCGTTCCGGGCGTGCGCGACGACCGCGTGCCCTCGCTTCAGGAGGTGGGCCGCCGCGAGCTGGCCGGCACCGCCGGTGGAGCCGGTGATGAGGATGCGCTTCGTCTCGCCGCCTGCGGGCCGGACGTTCTCGGCGATCCAGCGCAGCTCGTCGGCGACCTCTTGGGTGTTGTAGACGCCGACGCCGTACAGCTCGCCCCGGGGGAGGAGATCACCAGAGGTCTCGCGCTGATCGGGCGCGGGCCTCGACGGCGCGGGCGTCGCGGTGCCCTGCTGCGGCGCGCTGGTGCAGGCGGGCAGAGCCCCCACGCCGAACGCGGCGGCGGTCAGCAGGAGACCTCGTCGGGTCAGGGCCGTCGTCTCGAGCGTCATTCTCTTCGTGTCCTTCTCTCAGCCGGCGACGGCGATGGTGACCTGCTGCCCGGCGGTTCACACCATGTGTCCGGTGTACTTCGGGTTGGTGAGGATGTCGCGCACATTGGAGTAGGTCCACACGCCAACCGCCCCGCGACCGGGGTTCAGCGTGGGCGGTGAGCTGGTCACCAGTTCATTCGGTGTGGATTTCGACAGTCGCGGTGATGGCGCCGTCCAGGTCGGCGATTCGGCTGGAGGCGTCGCCGTCCATACGTCCGATGATGACGATGCCGGAGTAGTGGGACTGGTCGCCGTAGTAAAGGACGAGATCGTTGCCGGGTGCGTAGTACCCGACATCCCCGATGTCGGGGTCCGCGCCGTCTGGTTGACCGTCCCGTGACAGCGGTGCGGGCAGCGGTCCGGTTTTCTCCACCGAGCCGTGATCGATCATGTCGATGGTCAGGGGTAGCTGGGCGATGAGGTCACGGCCAGCGGCGCTGTCGAAGATCGTGGCCTGAAGGCGCTGGTCGCCGACGGTGATCTGGATCTTCAACTTCTGCTCTTCCTGGTGAGGCGAGGAGTCCGTGTCGCTGGGGGTTCCGCTTGGCTGCGGCGCGGCGGCTGTCGCAGAGCGGGCTGCGTCCCGGGCGCTGCCGGGTGAGGTCGGTGGCGTTGCACCGCAGCCGGCGACGGTCACTCCGACGACCGTCACCAGCGCTGCGCAGACGACCGTGCGTGAGGCCGGCATGGGCGTCTCCATATCCATGTCAGATGAGCCCGCCCGCGACGGTGTGTCGAATGGGCTGTCGTCGGTTGACAACGAAGTCCCGCGCTGGCGACTGATCCTCGTTCGGTTCGTGCGCTTGCGCGGGTTGATCGGGTCTGTGCGCGCGGTGGGCGATCCGCACGTGCGGTGGCATCAGGAAGCTGCGCGGGGTGACCGTTCCGACCGTTTCCCAGAGGGCCGCTTGCGTTGCCGGCACACTCGCGGTCAGGCGAGGTTGGTGGTGAAGAACTCGTCGAGCGTGTCGAAGGGGATGAAATCCTTGCGGTCGTACAGGTCGACGTGGTCAGCGCCGGGGACGATCACGAGGTCGACGGTGCCGGGGGCAATCGCCTGGACGTCCTCGGAGTAGTAGCGGGAGTGCGCGTCGGCACCGGCCACCAGGAGGGCCTTGCGGGGCGCGAGCATGTCGATGTTCGTCATCAGGGAAAAGGCGAAGAACGACATCGGCGTGGTGGCGGTCCACGCGGTGGTCGAGTTGATCGAGCGCGCGTGGAATCCGCGCTCGGTGCGGTAGTAGTCGAAGAAGATCCTCGTGATCGGGTCGGCGTCCGGCGGAAGGGTCTTGGGCAGGACGCGGTTGGTGGGGGCGACGTTGCCGTTCGCGTCGAAGGGGACCTCGTGGGAGAGCCGCGCGTAAGCGCCGTTCTCGGCGTCGATCCAGCGTTGCCGGCTGAGGTGGTCGACGACCTTCTGGCGCTGTTCACGCGTGTAGTAGTCCTGGTGGCCGCAGGACATGCTGCGCGACATGTCGTACATCGAGGTCGTGGCGACCGCCTTGATGCGGCTGTCCGCGGCGGCCGCGGTGAGCGCCATGCCGCTCAGGCCGCAAACGGCCATCGCGCCGATGCGCTCGCGGTCGATGATCTTCTGCAGACCGAGGAAGTCGACGGCGGCGCTGTAGTCCTCGGTGTAGACGTCGGGTGAGGCCACGTCGCGCACGCTGCCGCCGCTCTCCCCGGTGAAGGACGGGTCGAAGGCGAGGGCGACGTAGCCCCGGCGGGCGAACTCGTTGGCGTACAGGCCCGAGGACTGTTCCTTGACCGCGCCGAACGGTCCGCTGACCACCAGCGCGGGCAGCGTGCCCCTGGCGTTCTTCGGCACGTAGAGGTCGCCGGCGACCTGGATGCCGTAGCGGTTCTTGAACCGCACCGACGTCCGTTTGACGTTCTTGTCCAGCGCGAAGGTGTAGTCGCCCTTGCCCTGTCCTGGGGCGTCTTCGGCGAGGCCGGTGACCGCGCCGAGGGAGGGCAGAGCCGCGAAGGAGGCGGCGGTCGCAGCGAACAGTCCGAGCGCTTTGCGGCGTTCCATGAAGTGGTCCTCACATTCGATGGGTGGGAAGGACGAGACGGTCAGTGATGGCTGTTCAGGCGACCGCGCCCGCCGGTCCGGTGGACGTCTTCTCGGGTCGGGCGAGGATGAGCAGGCCCGCCATGGACAGCGCGACGCACGTGATCATCAGCAGGGCCATCGGCACTGCGGTGTGCTCTCCGCCGAGTCCGGCGATCGGGGCGATGACGCCGGCGGCGGTCCACTGGACGAAGCCGAGAACCGCCGAGCCGGTGCCGGGGTGCTCGGGAACCTCCGCGGAGGCGAGCGCGCCGCCGTTCGGGCCGATGAGGCCCTGCGCGGTCATGAGCACGGCGAAGCAGACGATCGCGAGCAGCAGTGGGGTGTCCCACCACAGCGCACCGGCGAGCATCGCCACGCCGGCCAGCAGGGCGGCGATCTGTCCGGCGGCGATGACCTTGCGCGTCGCGACGCGTCCGGCGAGCCGGGCGGCGATCAGCGCGGCGGCCGTCATGCCTGCGGCGTTGGCGGCGAAGTCGGCCGAGTACGCGACCGGGGACATCCCGTTCATCGATTGCAGCACGAACGCCGACGTCGCCACGTAGGCGAACACCGCACCCATCGCCGACCCGCTGACCAGCACGTAACCGACATAGCGGCGCTGCCGCAGCACCTGCCGTCCGCTGGTGACGAACGCTCGCAGGCCGCCGCCGTGCCGCCGCTCAGCCGGCAGCGTCTCCGGTACGGCCACCAGCACGGCGAGGGTCATCGCGACGCCCATGGCCGCGACGGCCCAGAACGACACCCGCCACTGCGACAGCTGCAGGATGACCGCGCCGAGCAACGGCCCGACGATCGGCGCGATACCGCCGACGGCCGCGATGACGTTCAGGATGTGCACCAGGCGGGCGCCACGAGCGAGGTCGACGATGACGGCCCGGCCGATCACCATGGCCCAGCCACCGGCGAAGCCCTGCAGGAAGCGTCCCGCCATCATGACCGCGATGGAGGGAGTGAGAGCGCACACGACCGAGGCGACCGTCATGACGACGACCGAGGCGATCAGCAGCCGCCGCCGACCGTGCTGGTCGGACACCGGGCCGCCGACGAGCTGCCCGAGGGCCATGCCGACGAAGAAGGTGGTCAGAGTCAGCTGAACCTGCGTCGCCGTCGCCGACAGGTCACCCGCCACGCGGGGAAACGCAGGCACGTACATGTCGGTGGCCAGCGGCGCGATCGCGGTCAGCAAGATCACGGTGGTGACCAGGCCGGCGGTGAGCCGAGCCTGGCGACGCACCGGGCCGGTCACGCCCGCGACTCCGTCGGCAGGCGACGCCGGCGCGGAAAGCAGTGAGGGCATGTATCTGAGCAAACCCGCTCCGGGCGACACCAAGAAGACACCAGCCATAGGTGTACCGGCAGTACATCGCAGTTCAGCGGGATGCGTCGTACCGTCGAGACCG
>NZ_JBHTLK010000005.1:0-92001 GCF_042678885.1 Saccharothrix hoggarensis | reverse complement strand
GCGGTGGCCGCCAAGGTCGCCCACCGCCGCGCCCGCGCACGCCGAACGCAGCCGCGGATTCGGGGCCGCCGGGCGCCGAAGACCACGACCACGACCACCACCCAGCGTTCCCCACGTGAGCGAGTACCTGGCTCGACCGGCGAGCAGCGCACCACCCGCCGTCGCCGGCAGGGGCCGGCCACGCTGCCCCCGCGCCGCCGGCCCAGGCTGGTTCGCCGCAGGAAGCCGGCCGCCGAGAACACGACGTCGCCGCAGACGCGTAAGCGTCCACCCGTCCCGAGCTCACCCCGCGCGGTGAAGAAGCAGGACGGTACCGGCACGCCCCGCCGTCCGCTGTGGTCGCGGCTGGTCAAGCCCAAGTCGCCCGCCAAATCCCGCCCCGCCACGAGCGCTTCCACCACCGGGAAGCCCGCGGCCGTCAAGCCCAAGCCCAAGCCCGCAGGATCCAAGCCCGCCTGGGTGAAGTGGCGGCCCATCGCCCCGAAGATCGCGGGCAAGCCCAAGCCCGCCGCCTCGAAGTCGCCCACGTCGAGCAGGCCGAAGGCCGCTCCGACCAAGCCCAGGCCCGCCACGTCGGTGCCCAAGCCGACGTCGAAGCCCGCCACCACCAAGTCCAAGAACCCCGCCGGCAAGAAGCCGCGGAAGCCGCGGAAGACCACAGTGAAGAAGGACCAGCCGAAGCCGTCCCGCCACGCGCGCCGCCTCGCGGCGGCGGCCAACCGCGTGCTCGCCCGCCGCGAGCAGTACCGCAAGAGCTGGTACGACGAGGTTGCGTTCAAGTGGGGCGACGGCTCCAAGGTCGACTGGGAGGCAGAGGGCCGCAAGCCCCACGAGACGGTCGACGCCACCCAGCCACCGAAGCCGCGAGCCGTCCCGCTGCCACGCACAACCGCCAAGCCCGTCAGGTTCCCGAAGATCAACACCCAAGGAGGCACCGTGTCCGCGGAGCAGGTCGTCACCAACTACTTCGACGACGCGAAGGAGGCGCTGGAGGCCGCGTTCGCCCGCCTCACGCAGGACATGGGCGCGATGCTCGAAGGCGAGCGCGCCGACATGAACTGGACTCACGTCGTGGCCACCGGCAAGGAGAAGATCGAGTTCTTCGAGACGTTCGGCCGGCTGACCAGGGAGTACGCCGCGCTGTTCGAGGACAAGCCGGCCATCACCGGCGCCTTCGGCGAGACGCTGGCCGAGCTGGGCCAGCACGTGCACGACACCGGCGAGAAGGTCACCGAGGCGATCGACCTGGTGAACAACGCCAACGCGGAGCTGGTCAGCCACGTCACGGACCCGCAGGCCGGCTACCAGATCTTCAACGCCATCAAGGACTGACTCGACCCAGCAGGGTCCGGCACCGAACGGGGATCGCCATGAGCTACGACGACTACGACTACGAGGAGGAGACCGCCGCTCCCTGGTGGGCCTTCCCTCCCCTGGCCGCGGTGGGGCTCTACGCGGTCAACATCGCCACGACCCTGCTCGACGTCGACGCGCTGTGGGTGGCGGGCATCGGGGCAGCGGCGGCGACGGGTATCACCGTCGCCGCCCGGTTCGAGGTGCTGGAGCCCGCCGTCCGGCCGCACGTGACCACCTACGCCGCCGCGACGTCGGTCTACGCGGCGGCGTGGTCGACCTGGGCGACGGCCACCTCGCCGTTCTCGCAGCCGTCGATCATCTCCCTGCTCATCGGCCTCGGCGTGGCGTGGCCGCTCTACAACGTCGTGCGCCGCGAGCACCGCGAGGCACTGGAGGAGATCGCCCTCCAGCACATCGAGGTGCAGGAGGAAGAGGAGCGCATCGCCCACGAGCAGGCCTTGGCGCAGATGGAGGAGCGCTACCCGCACCTGGTCCTGGAGGCCGCCGCCGCCGTGAACCTGAAAGGTCTCCACATCGAGCGGGAGATCATCAACCCGGCCGGGTACACGCTGGTCCTGCACCTGGACAACGGCACGACACCGGCCACGGTCAAGGCCAGGTTGCCGCGCCTGGAGCAGGAGGTCTCCCGGCTCTACCTCAACCGCGACGGCGAGGCCCTGCCGACCGGGTCGGTCACCCTGGAGCAGAAGAAGGGCTCGCCGGCGTTCGAGATCCTGTTGCACGTCCGCGAGCGCGACGTGCTCGGCCAGAACCACCCGTTGGAGTACGACAGCTCCCCGCTGTCGTGCCTGCACCCCTACGACATCGGCCTGTACGAAGACGGCGAACCGATCATGGTGAACGACGCCGGCGGCCACGAGTGGATCGTCGGCAGCATCGGCTCCGGCAAGGACGGCCTTCTCAGGGTCAAGTTCCACCGCTGGACGCGCATGGTCGACCAGGTGCTCTGGGTGCTCGCCGAGGACAAGTTCTGGCCGATGGTCGCCCCGTGGCTCCTGCCGTGGGCTACCGGCCGCACCGACAAGCCGATCTTCGACTGGGTCGCCAACTCCCGCGACGAGATCGACCGGATGCTGCTCGCCGCCTACAAGGTCGTGGACTACCGCCAGGGCATCTACCGCACGGGCGACAAGCTGGAGATCAGCCGCCAGCTCCCGGCCATCCGCATGGTCGCCAACGAGATCCACAAGATCCTCACCCCGACCTACAAGCTCGTCACCCACCGCGGCGACACGATGACGCGCTCCGAGATCTGGTACGAGATCGACCGCCTCGGCCGCTCCGAAGGGATGTGGGAGACCAAGGCCGGGCAGCGCCCCGTGGGCTACGAACTGGGCTCCAAGGGGACCAGCATCAAGGCGGTCACCCGCAACCGCTACATGCTCGGGCCGACCACGACCAGCGAGGCGACCTACGCGCTGGACTCCCTCAAGGGCGTCGACCTGTCCAAGCTGGAGTGGCCCGGCAACCTCTACGCCAACCTCGACAAGGTCGTCCGCCCGATGGCCGGCCGCGTCCGCAACTTCCCGTACGAGGACGTTCCGGAAGTCGCCATCGCCCACACCCCGCTGCGTCCCGACCTCGACCACGGCACCGCCCAGTTCCTCGGCCAGGACTACGAGGAGCGCTGGACCGACCCTGCCCGCGTCGCCTACATCGCCGACTACTACCGCAGCGCCGACGGCGGCGGGCGCGAGGTCGTGATGGCCGGCACGACGCGGCAGAAGACGGCCGAGCGCCCCGCCACTCCCCCGCCGGCCGCCCGGCCGACCCCGGCCGCGACCGCGAGCGAAAGTGCGCTCGGACCGGTTCCCGACTTCGCGAAGGCAGCTCGGGAGTCGCTACGTCGTCGCGGAATTCCGGTACCCGACGAAAAGCCCTCGGGAGAAGTCGGCACTGTTTCAAAGCCGAACGACACGACGGACCCCGACGACCCGTTCAGCGCGATCGTCGGAAACTGGGAGGTCACCACTTCGGAGCGTGAAGTTCCCGAACCGCTGAAGACCATCATCGAGAAGTTCCCGACGCAGCAGTTCGTGTCATCCGCAGACCTCGCTGCGGCGGTCGGCGTAACCCCCACCGAGCTGGGCTTGACGCTCGCCCGCCCCCCGTTCAACATCCGCCGGGACAAGACCGCCGCCCGCCGCCCGGAATACGGGATGCAGCCCACGCGCGGATTCGACATGAACCAACTCCGCGCGGTCGCCAAGGAGTTCCTGCGGGGGGAGCGCACCGCAGACTGACTCTGCACTCCGCGCACGAAGGGCGCCCGCCGACGACCAGCTCGGCGGGCGCCCTTCGTCGTGTGCGCCGCAGATCGCCGCAGAGTCGCCCGAGCCTGCTCGGCGCAGACCGCCCGACCTCGCAGCCTCGACGCCCGCAGAGCGAGGGCATGGTGCAGCAGGCGCTCCGTGCCGATCCGCAGACCCGACCGTGGCCGTGCGGGCGGCCGGGAACCGGTGCCGGACCACCAGGTCGCAGGCCGACGAGCTGCAGAGGAAGGGGCGCGCGCAACGTGGACCTGGTGCCCGGCCACCGCGCCGCCGATGGGCGTGCGGACCGCTCACCGCCGCGTTCCACACGATCCCGCCCGAGGGTGCCGCGCGCTGGTCGATCCGTCACGGGTCACCGGCGGGTGTAACGGGTCGCCCCGCGGTTGCGGTCCCCCGGACGCCCAGAGGGGGGACGTCCCCCCTGTTGTGCCGCTACGTCGCCTGGACCCGTCACATCCGTTACAGAGCAGGTCAGAGCCGTTACAGCGTCCCGCTACACGGCCGATACGCGACGTTGGGCGTTCCGGGTGTGTCACGGCACGGCGTTACGGGTTCGGGTGTGGCCCTCGGCTGATCCACCGATCCGCCCGAGGCGGACGTCGACCTGGCGACGGGGCGAGCCGTGCGACCCGGCTGGCGACAGCGGGGATCACTCCGGGCGGGATGCCCCGCTTCGGATCCGCGCTCTGCGGCCGCCCGGTTCTGCGGTGCCACGTCGCCCGCGGTCCGAACTCGACCACCTGGGCGTTCTGCACTCTGCACTCCCCCGCGACCTGCGGTCTGCGGGTCACTCTGCACTCTGCACGAGCTGCGCGACCTCGACTCTGCACGCCCGCCAGAGCGTTCTGCGGACTCCATCCCGCAGGACGCTCGGCGGGACGGCCGGTCGATCGCAGAGGTCCGCCAGCCGCACTGCACCTCCCGCTCGGCGGTGACGGGCTACAGCGCAGAGCCTGGGTCTGCGGTGTGGGGGGCGACGAGTCTGCGGTGGACCACTGCAACCTGCGGGGTATCACCGTGCGTCGTCCCACCCCCGATAGGTCACCTCGAATGGAGTTCCGGCCGATGGTCCGGTCAATTGGCAAACGATCGTATTGTTTTTGTTTTAAGTGCTTCAGTCTTTGAGTCCGATATGCGACCATAAGTCCATGAAGGACACGGTGTCCTCGTTGGCGAAGCTCTACGCGGATTGCATCGGCGACGAGTGCGAGAACTGCGGCGCGGGAGTGGACGAGCGTTGTGTCCGCCCCTCGTTCAAGGGTGAGTTGGTCGTCCGACAGACGCCGTGTCTGGCAAGAATGAAGACCGACGTGAAGCGTAAATCCCCGGCAGGCTCAGCGCGCCCGCCGTGCCAAGCGGCAACGTTGTTCTGATCGAGGTTCCGCGAGGGTGTCCCGCGAATGTCTGGAGAGCGTGAGCGTGAGGCGGCGCAGTTCACCCGTCTGGCCCTATTGACGACGCGTTGAGTAGTGCGTAACGTCTCGTGTGTCAGCAACACACGAACTGCCTCACCGGAGGAGAGACGTGCACACCGCTGGAGACCTCGCGAAGCGAGCCGCCGAAGCCCGCGGCCCGCAGGACCGGCAGCAGATCCGAGACGAACTGCGCCGCGACGGACACACCACCCTGGCCGACACGCTCGGCACGATCGGCCACCGCACGAAGTGAGCGACCGCGAACCGCATCCCGGAAGGGGAACCCGATCATGACCACCATCTCGGCGGCACCGGCTGACGTTCTCGCGCTGGAGGAGACCACCGACGCCGTAGCGGTGGAGTACGCCACCGCGGACGGCCAGAACGCCGACACCGACTTCTACGACGTCTACGCCAGCGACGGCGGCGGTGGCGGCAGCTACTTCGACACCCTCAGCCGCGAGAACCTGCTCCTGCTCCACTCGCGCGGCAAGGTCGAGATCTTCGACCGCGTGACCCGTGAGCCGTGGAACCCGGAGACCTGCTGACCCGCTGACCCACGTGCCCGGCTCGCCATCGCGGCGGCCGGGCACGCTGCGTTGACGGGGGAGTGGGCCACCATCCCGCCCATGACCGCAGACCAGCTCCCCGAACGGCCCGACATCACCGCGGCACTGGCCGCCGACGTCGCCACCGCGTTGGAGGGCGCCGACGTCGACGCAGCCCAGCTCCCGCCACCCGCGGACTACATGGAGCGGGTCTTCACCTGGATGAACCGCGCCGCAGCCCTGTACGAGTCCCTGGTGGTGGCCCTGATGTGCTCCCCGGTCGACCTCGAACGTGTCGCCGCCGCCGTCGCCCGTTCGCCCCACGCCGAGCTGATCAGGGTGCGAGCCACCGACATGGTCAAACCGGGCTGCGTCCTCGTGGCGACGCCGTGCGCCTGGCTGAGCACGGCGGATCCCGGTCCGTGGCCGGAGCCGGCCTCATCGACCCCGTAAACGCCGACGAGGCCCCCACGCCCCGGCGAAGGGGAGTGGGGGCCTCGTTCATCGCCCGGCGGTGCAGCGCCGGGCGATCAGGGGGCAGGTCATCCTGCCTGATCGGGGGATCAGTGCCGGGACGCGGGCCGGTTCTCCGGCGCGTCCTGCGCCTCCAGCTCGGCCAGCGTCTTCTTCAGCACCTCGGCGACCAGCGCACCGGCCTTGCCGTCGTCCAACTTGCCCAGCACCGGGGCGAGCGAGGCCAGCAGGTTCGCCACGGCCGGGATCTCCGACGCCTTGGCCACCGCCGCCCGCGCGGACGCCACGTGCGACGCCTTCACGCCCGCGACCTTCAGCACGACCAGCAGCGAGGAGACCAGGCCGCCGACGAGCAGCGCCCGCCAGTCCGCCTGGCCGACCTGCTCGGAGGTCTCCTTGGCGGTGTAGATGCCGCCAAGCGCCTGGACGAAGGTCCAGCCGACGCGGTCGAGCAGGTCGGCGAGGTCCAGCTTCTTCAACATGAGCATCCTTCGTGTTGGGTGAACGCGTCCGGCCCGTAGCTCGTGCTACGGGCCGGACGCGGGAGAGCGGGGGAGTGGGGGAGGGTCACACGCTGAACAGGTGCGCCCAGTCGTCGCTGTGGCACTGACCCCACAGGGTCGTGTGGTTCGGCCGGTAGCGGCGCTGGAACTCGGCCATCGCAGCGGTCGTCGGCGGATCCCACCGGCCGTCCGCCCACTCGGGCCGCCGGTCCGACGTGCACCACAGCGCCTGGAGCTTGCGCTGGATCGCCGTCACCCAGCCGCGCTCGTGCGCGTAGTAGCCGCCGTGCTGGCGCTCCGGACCGCGCCAGTCGCCGAACCAGTGCCCCGGCTGCAGCGGCCACGCCGGGACGGACGGACGCGGGGGAGCGGGCGCCGGAGGCGGCGTGACGATCCCACCGCCGAACCCCGGCAGGTTCCACGCGCGGCCGTCGTCACCGCCCTGGCTCGGCGCCTTCACCGAGATGTGGAAGTGCGACCGGTGCTTGTTCTCGCCGTAGTACGTGACCCAGCGCGGGTTCTCGAAGTGCCAGTACAGCCCGTTGGCGATCAGCTCCAGGATGCGACCGTCGCCGCTGGCCACCAGGACGTCGGTGAACTTGTCGATGTCCATGCCACCCGCGGGGTCGTGGGTGATGTCCATCGCCCGCACGATCCCGTTGGAGTCCGGGTTGTGGAAGCTTTGGGTGCGGGCGTGCGCGGCGTCGCCGATCGTGCCGTCGCTGATCTTGGACCGGTTCGGGCAGGCGGCGTTGATCTGGTTCCGCAGGGCGGTCAGGGAGTGCGCGAGTCGCCAGCTCATCTACTTGTCCCCTTCCTTGCGCAGCGGAGCCAGCGGCTGCGCCTCGGGGAACTCCGGCACGGTCCGGTCGACCGGGTAGCCGCAGATCCCCTGCCGCTCGTCCAGGTCGTCGTTCTCGACGGACGGAGTCGGGATGTCGGGGTCGTAGTCGTCTTCGACGGGGTGGTCCACTGTGGACGTCCTCCTGTTTGCGGGCGCGAAAAAACCCGCCAGCGGGTGCTGACGGGTCGGGTGTGGGGGAAGCGCGTGCGCGCTACTTCTGGAAGATCAGATTGATGACGCCGGTCACGACGCCCGAGCCGAGCAGGGTCATGAAGGCGAGGCCGGCCGAACCGCGCCACGTTCTGCCGTGGCGCTGACCGTGGGTGAGGTCGTCCTTCAAGTCCCCGACGTCGCCCCTCAGGCGGACGATCTCCGCCTCGGCGGCGGCCGTCCGTCCGGCGACCGTTTTCAGCTCCTTGACGTCCGACTCCAGGCGCTCGATGTGAACCTGGTGCCTGGCCAGCGTCTCGCCGTGCCGGTCGAGCTTGGCGTCGATGCCGTCCAACTTCGCCTCGACCCGGCCGAAGGCGTGCTGCACGCCGCTGAACCCGTCATTCACGCCGACCGCCCTTCCGGGTCGCCGGCTGCGGGCTCGCCCGAGGTCGCGGGCAGCGGGTCGCCCACCACGACGTGCTGCCAGTCGACCGCGCCCAGACAGGCGCCGGTGGCGGGGTCACGTCCCGGCCACGCCGTCGAGACGACGCGGTAGTGCACGTCGCCCACCGCGATCTCCTGACCCTCGCGCAGCGGCGCCGGGTACCGGCCCTCGCTGAGTAAAACGCCGGCCCCGTCGTAGACGCGGATCGCGGCGGTGGGGGAGCCGTGGGTCAGGCGCAGCCCTCCGACCATGCCCGGTACCTCCGGCGGGGAGCTGGACATGGTGAGCTCGGCCGAACCTCCGTCCTCGGCCACCGCGATGTCGATCAGCGTGTGCTCCCAGGACGGATCGAGACCGGGCAGCACGATCGCCCGCTGGAGCAGTTCCGAAAAGGACGTCGGCAGGAACGTGCCGCGGTCCGGCGTCACCGTTACGCGGATGGTGTGTGAAAAGTGCGACATTCGACTGTTTCCTTAGAACGGAGCGACCCACTCGATTGACGCCCAGGTGCCACCGAAGCTGAGGCCGAGATCGAGCGTCACACCGGAGGACTGGAAGACGTCGAAATACACGCTCGCTCCGGCGGCCAACGACACGGGCGGCGACTCCACCGTGTAGAAGGCGTCGAACGCGCTGGGCGGGGGTGCGCTGTAACCCGCGACGGTGTTTGCGTTGCTCGTGCCGTTGACGAAAATCTTGGTCGTGCGGAGCCCGGTGGCGTTCGCAGACCAGTCGGTCCCCATGCGGATGACGTACTTTCCCGACGTCTGCACGGAAAACCTGTTGGCGGAGCCCGGAGTCCACAAGTTGTCAAAGTCGTAGACCTCGGCGTGCCAAGGCACGATGAGGTCGGTGGAATTGTTGACCGGCTGAGGACTCGTCAGCTTCACCATCGCCATAGGCTTGTGCGACACCCCGCTCGCGGCGGGCTTACCCTGGGTGAGTTGGGTCAACGTGTCGATGTTGACGGACAGGTTGTTCAAATCCGCCTGATGGACCAGGACTCCGTCCACGAACGATGTCGGCGAACTCATGGCGGGCATGGAGGTGACGTCCCTCCTTTCCTCAGTAGATCGGCGTGGTGCTGGACCCGAGAACGCCATGAGTCGGATCGCCGAGAACCCACGCGCTCGGAACAAAAACCGGCGAGAGCTGAAGTTCCACAGTCCACCTGCCGATATCGGGATCAGTGGTGTGGTTGATCTGCTCCACGTAGTAGTCGGCGCTGGTGACGAGTCCGCCGGTACGGCGCTTCACGGTGACCCGAGTGCTGATCTCCAGGCTGAGGATCGCCGGCCACAGCGCCGGATTCGCCGCCGGGTCGAGCACCATCCGCTCGACCCGCACCCGTTGCTGGCTGTAGCGGTGCAGGTAGAACCTGCCGGCTTCCGTGACCTGGTCGTCCGAGTCGGCCTGCATGGCGTGGGACAGGATGCGCTGCCCGAAGTCGGCCTGGGCCGCCGCGTTGATCAGCGGCGGGAAGGCGTCCTTCCCCGGTCGGCTCAGGTTGACCTGGGAGAAGGTGAACGTGGGGTCGTAGTCGGCGGCGAAGTCCACGTAGGGAAGCTCTCCGGCGTCGACGTCCTCTCCGAATGTCCACTGTGAACTCTGGGTCTGGTAGCGGGATTCGCGTGTCTCGAACACCACGACGCCCGACCGGTTGGCGTAGAGCAGACCCCGCTCGGACTCCTGGATCTCCTGCAACACCTCCAGCAGCATCCGGCCGTGGTAGTCGTGGTCAGCGGCCATCCGCAGCCGCCCGCCGGTCGCCACCAGCGTGGGGCCGTCCCAGTAGGCATCGAGCAACCGCTGGACGCGGCCACTGCTGGACTCGCCCACGTAGCCGACGCCGCGCTGGTAGTGCGGCCACAGGTCGCTGCTGAACAGCCGCCGCGGGTAGAAAGCCCACCGCCCGAAGGACACCTGCGCCTGTGGATGCCCCTCGGAGGTGGCCACGGCCACGTGCGCCAGCACGGTCATCCCCAGGGTCGGCGCGGACGGCTGGGTGGCAGGGGTGCTGGTGTCGACAAACTCGCCGTCGAGGTAGACCGACCAGGCGCCGCCGTCCCATCCGAGGGCGAAGTGCCGCCACGGGCCGTACACGTCCGCGCCGTACAACCCGTTCAGCGAGTAGTTGGCGGTGATCTCACCGGTCGGGTTGTAGAAGAACAGCAAGTTGCCACCGTTGGAGTGCACGTTGGCGTACGGGCGCAGCGGGCGGCCGAACGTTCCCGGCAGCACCGTCGAGTCGCCGGGCTGGAACACCCCGACGCCGCCGATCTCCACGAACCCGGCCACCGGGCGCGCCCAGAACTCGATCGTCGCGCCGGCGGTGTGGTCGAGGGTGAACGGGCCGTCGACCAGGTCCATGATCGTCCACTGCTCCGGATCCCATCCGCGTCCCGGCGGGTCGGTGGCGTTCTGCTGGGTGAACACGGGCGCGGGCGTGCCGTCCGGGTGGCTGTCGGAGGCCCAGTTGATGCTGCCGCGCGAGCTGATGCGGTACTCCGGCCTGGCGGTGGTGCCGATGCCCAGGTCGGTGCTCGACACGGGCGGCGCGTCGTTGCTGAGCGGCAGGTAGATCGACGGGTTGTCGCCGAGCACCACCGCGTCGTAGCTCTGGCTCACCGTGGTGCGCGACAGGATGCCCAGGGCGTCCACCGCGGTCAGCGGCCGGATGCCGCGGGTGCCGTGGTGGTCGTACTGGATGGGGAAGCGCTCGATGTAGCCGGTGTAGATGTCGTAGGGGACCGGTCCGGTGTCGCTGTAGGGCGAGGGGTTGAGGGCCATTTCGAGCTGGGTGCAGTCCACCCAGAAGCGCGGCGCGGCCGTGCCGACGCCGTAGATCACCACCGGCTCCAGCGTGTCCACGCACTGCCAGGTCACGTAGATCCGCGTCCACCGCTCGCCAGTGGCAGGGCTGGAGGTGTGCACCGCGCCTGCGGCGTCGGTGACCTGCGCGTACACGGTGACGCCCGGATCGGCCCAGACGTACGTGCTGAAGGTCATCGTCAGGCCGGGTGCGGTGTCGAACCGGTCGACCACTCCGGACTCGGCTCCGGGCGCGGTCTGCGTGACGCGCAGCGACCGTGGCGCCTGGAACCAGTGCAGGGTGGACCAGAGGCGGCCGGCACCGTTGAGCGACTGCCAGCGCCCCGTGCCCGAGCTGAAGTTCGGGTCGCACCCGGCGGCGGCGTTGATCATGTTCCCGCCGGTGGGCCACAGAGCCACCACCCGCATCCGCCGGTAGCTCTGGATCTTCCGCCCGCCGGTCATGAACGGCGAGCCGGCGTTGAGCGGGTGCAGGTACTCCAACGGGTCGGTGATGTCCAACATGCACGTCCCGGCGGAGACCTGGTCCAGCTCGTACTGGCGGCCGCGCTGGGTGACCCACTGGCGCACGACGTTGCGTCGCACCGGGGCGTTGAGGCTGACCCTGTTCGGGCCGGGGACACCCGGCGGCCCGGCGGTGAAGTCGGCCTCGAACAGCACCACCGGCCGAGCCGGATTCGGCAGGGTGTTGGTCAGGGTGCTGACGGGCAGCGGCGTCGCGCCGCCACCGGCGATCTCCGCGCTCGGCCTGCCCGTGCGGGTGCCCGCGGGCCGGTCACCGGTGACCGTGTTCCCGATCGCCGCGCTCGGCCTGCCCGTGCGGGTGCCCGCGGGCCGGTCGCCGGTGACCGTGACCGGAGCGCCGTTGAGCACCCTCGCGTCGGGCGCGCCGGTGCGGGTGCCCGCGGGCCGGTCCACGACCTTGACGTCCTCGTTCTCGCCCCGGTAGAGGACCAGGCCGCCGGCCCAGAACCGCGAGGTGCTGAGCACTGGGCTCCACTGCTGCGCGGCGGTGGTGTCGGTCGGGATCTTGTACGCACCCTGCACCGAGGCGTTCGTGGAACCCGCGGGCGCGAACGACGCGGTCAGGGTGTGCCAGGAGTCGCCACCTGCGGTGTCGGCGTCCTCGGTGTAGACGTCGGTCGACAGCGCGGTGCCGGACAGCAGGCCGACGACCATCAGGGAGGACGGCGGCTCGGCGGCCGGGGTGACGGTGAAACTCGGGGACGCGCTGACGCCCGTGCTGGGCGGCCCCGCCTGCCACATCCAGGCGGTGGGATGGGCGCCGCTGAACTCGTCCACCGCCAGCGCGTAGTGCTCTTGGTCGGCGGGGTGGGTGACCGTGATGAGGTCGCCCGCGAGCAGAGCCGTGGTGGTCCGGCAGGAGAACATCGCGTTAATGCCCAAGCTGCTGCCGTTGTGGGAGAGGTCCAGCTGGTAGGTGTTGCCGCGCGAGTCGGCGACGGACACCACGCCGGTCCCGTAGCCGTAGGCCGCGAACCGCACCACGAGCAGCCGGCCAGCGGCCACGCCGCCAGCCGGGACGCTGACCGACAGCGTGGTCGCCGTCGTGGAGACCGAGCCGGCCGTGCCGACGTTCTTGACCCAGCTGAGTGGAGCCACAGCGGATCACCTCCTCCGCTGTCGAGCCGTCACCGACCGGTGGTCCGCTACGGGTGGAAGATCAGGGCGATGCCCTGCGCGGACCACTGGTCGCTGAACGTTCCGCCCTGCCCGGCCTGGTCCGACCCGAAGTCGTGCAGGGCCAACAGCGGCTGTGTGGCGGCGGTTCCCGGCGTGCGGTCGGACAGGACGAGGTACCGGGCGCCGCTGAACGTGGCGGCCGCCCACGACGGGTCGGCCGAGTCGAACATCGTCACGCCGCGGCCGACGTTCTCCCACGTGACCCCGCCATCGGTGGTGGTGCTGCCCACGACGGTGCTCCACGCGGGTGCCGATCCGCCCGAAGTGCCGGCGGTGACGGCCCGGTACAGGAAGCCATTGGCGGCCGCCGGGCGCACCACCCACTCGACGGCGTACGCGGTGGACGCCGTCCAGGAGGTGCCCCACGAGTTCGCCGCCGTGTAGGTGACCGCCTTGCTGCTGAGGCTCACCCCGCCCACGGTGTAGCCGCCAGCGGTCGGCAGCTCGTTGGTGAGCGACGACACGAAGGCGTGGGTGTCCAGGTTGGGGACGTAGGCGGAGGTGTGCAGCGTCGCCACGATGTTGTCGGCGAGCCAGTCCCACTTCTTCTGCGCCGCGAGGGCGAGCGCCTGACGGTAGAACGTGGCCATCGAGTTTTCCTTTCCTGATGGGGGGGTCAGCCGCCGAACGCGGGGTTCAGGCCAGGGCCTGCGTTGCGGACCGCGTAGCGCAGGACGGTCTGCTGGACTGCGCGTTGGAGATCGCGCTCGGCGATCACCGTGCCCTCAACGACCACCTTGACGTTGACGACCTGGCCTCCGCCGCCACCCCCGGAGGGGCCGGGAGTGAACCGGGGGGCGCCGTCGTTCTCGCCGTCGTCAGGCCGTTTGGCGGTGATCGTCAGATTCCCGGCGATCGCGCCCGAACCGCTCGCGCTCGCGGCGATCTCCTTGGTGAACTCCCGCACGAACCGGCGCACCCGGTCGCCGCCAGCCTTCAACGCGGTCAGCAGACCGCTCATGATCGCGTCACCGGCGGGGATGAGCAGTTTGCGGTCGACGTCGAGCGGACCCTTGTTGGCCTGAATCCACGGTCCGATGCCGACGATGAAGGACACGACCTCGGCCCACTTGGACTTCAGGCCGGACAGGAAGCCCGACAGGGTGCCGTTGCCGTGGCTCCACAGCCACCCGCTCGACCCGCCGAAGATCCGAGTGATCGAGCCGGGCACGCCGGTGAGGAACCCGAGCACGTCGCCCAGCTTCGACACCGTGCCGGACCTCACCGCCTCCCAGGCCTCCCCGAAGATCCTGCGCAGTGCCGAGCCCGAGTCGGACGAGATCACGACCGTGCGGCCCATCTCGCGCTCCGCGGCCAGCCGCGACGCCAGCAGCTTCGCCTCGGCCTGGAGCCGCATCGCCTCCAGCTCGGCGGTCACCGCGGTCTTCGTCTGGGCCGCCTTGCCCGCCGTGCCCTCGCGGAACGACTCCATCGCGATCTCGCTGTCGGTCTTCAACTGGCCGAACCGCGACCGGAACACGAGCACGATCATGTCGAGGTCGATGCCCAGCGCCTCGGCCATAGACCGCAGTAGCGCGCTCGCCGCGTCCTTCAGGCCCTGGAGCATCTGCTCGCCGCTGATCTTGGACTGGCCGAACTTCTCGGCGAACTTGCTCCTGATCCCCTCCAAGTCGATTCCGAGCTGTTCCGACAAGCGGCCCATGATCCCGGACGACGACACACGGAAAGATTCCAGCGCAATTTCGCTGTCGCCCTTGGCCAATCCGAATTTGCGCCCGAACAGACCTCGGATGAAATCCAAGCCCTGGTTTGTCGCGTCGCCGATCAACCCGAGCTTATCCGTGACCCGGTCCTTCAGCTCATCGAAGGTCAGCACGGCACCGTATTTTATCTCCATGAACCTCTGGGCCAGGTTGTCCTTGAAAGTGGACGTTTCCTTTTGGCCCAGGCGGTCCATGAGGCGAAGGTGGGCGGGCACCTCCAGCCCCAGGGACTCCATTATGCGGTTGACCTTTTGGCCGGATTCGATGAATCCGTCGGTGAACTTCGCGTGGACGCGGTCGAGGTCGACACCGAGGATCTGCGCCAGGCCCTTTCCGAATCCTTGAAACAGCGCCCCCAGGCTTTTGAGCCCGAATTTCGCCAGAGCCAGGAGAATTTTGAAGAATCCGCTGAAGATCCCTTGGAGCCCCTTCCATACCAAGCTCCAGTCGCCAGTGAAAACGCCACGGAAGAAGTCGATCCAGCCCTTGAAGAATGTCTTCAGACCGTCGACTATGTCGATGACCAGCTCTACGAAGTACATCACGACTTTGCCGATGGCGGTCCAAACGAAAACGGCCGTGCGCCACAGGTCGAACAGTTTCGTAGCGAACCAAACAACGGTCGGAATCACGTAATCGCGGAAAATGCGAAACGCTTCTTTGATGTGCTCCTTGATTGCCGGTCCGTTGTCCTGGAGCCAGGCGCGCAGTTTGTCCAGCATATCGCGCGCGTGACCTGCGGCGACCGCGATGTAATGTTTGATCACCGGCGCGTGCTCGCGGATTTCTTCAACGAAGGCGTGCCAGGTCTTGATCAGCTCGAATTTGACCAGGTTGATCCACGGCGTGAGGATTTCTCTCAGTTCCGCGAAAAGCCCCCGCATCCAACGCGCGAACGGCTTGACCAGCCGTTCGACCAGGTCGAACCTGTCGGCGAGGGCGTAGAGTGCGATCCCGATGGCCGTGATCGCGATGATGACCTGGGGAATACCTGTGGCCCACATTGCCGCCGCGAACGACCAGACCCACGCCGTGGCCACGGACAACGCCAGCACGAGACCCACGCCGATAGCCGTCGCGAGACCCCGCGCAGCGCCTTCGTGTTCCAACAACCAGGATGTCGCCTTGGAGACGACGTCCATTGCCCTGCGGAATCCGGGCAGGAGTTCCATGCCGACCTTGGTTGCCAGTGCCTGCACGCCGGCGGTCGCTTCCGACATGGACTGGTTGAACGTCTCCTGGATGTCGGTCCAGCCGAGAACGTTGCCGCTGGCGTCGGCCGTGGCGGCGGTGATGTTCTTCACCGCTTCGGTCGTGTACGCGGTGTTGTGGCCGGTCAACATCAGGGCCACGTTCAGGCCGGTGGCGTCACCCATGACCCGCCTGAGCGCATCCTGATAGGACTGCGCCGCCGGGGTGCCCTGCTTCAGCAGGTCGGTGAAGCCGCTCGCGCGGTCGGACAGGCTCATGAACTGCTTCGCCAGGCCCGCCTGATCGGACGGCAGCGCCTTCATCGCCGCCTTGTAGTCGCCCAACGAGATAGTGCCGTCGCGGTAGGCGATTGCCAGGTCCGCCACTGGCTTCGGCATTGCCTTGATCATGTCGTTGACGGCGGCCGCGGCGTCCTTGCTCTGATTGAACGCGTCGAGCATGACTTTCCCGCTCGGACCCATCTTCGACAAGATCGTCTGGGAGAGGAGGTTCAGCGTGCCGGTGAGGCCCTTTTCGCTGACCATCTGCGCGAGATCCTGCGCGGACAGCCCGAGCTGTCCCAACTCCTTCGCCTGAACCTGCGTCGGTGCGAGCATGTGCCGAATGGCGTCGGCGAGGTTCTGCGCGGCCTGCCGGGCGGACATGCCGTGCACGGTCATCGACGCCTGCGCGCCGACGATGTCCTCGAACGAAATCTTGGCCGACGACGCGATCGGCAGCACGGCCGACAGCGAGCCCGCCAATTCCTGCATGGTCGTCTTGCCCTGCGACGTGGCGACGATCAGCTTGGTCGTGACGTCGGCCGCCGAGTAGCCCATGTGCCGGTAATCCGCCATCACCGACGTCACCGCGTCGGCCACGGTCACCAGGTCGGCGTTCTCCGCCTTGGCGCCCTGCGCGGCCGAGCGCAGGATGTCCAACCCCTCGGCACCGTGGTAGCCCGCCGAGTTGACCCTGATCAGGGCATTGATCAGCTCGTTGGTGTTGTAGCCGACCTCGCCGGACATCCGCAGCAGCCCGTCGCGGACCATGTCCAGGTTGGACCGCAGCTCACCGGCCGAGGTGACCAGGCGGGTGGTGCCCAGCTCGAAGTCGCCCGCCATCTTCACCGACATGCCGGTGGCGACGGTCGCCACCATCGTGAGCGCCACGGCGGTGTCGGCCAGCGCCTGCCGCTTGCCCTCCAACGACTTGATCGACCGGCCGGCGGTGTCGTCCAGAGCCTCGGCCATCGCGTAGTTCGCGGCCGTCGCCTTCCGTTCCTGCTCCTCGAACGCGCTGGCGAGCTTGATCGTCTGGGCGCGCATCCGCTCGACGTCGTCGCGCTGCTTCAGCGCGGTCTCCTCCATCGACCGCGAGACCACGCCGTGCGAGCGGACGATGAGGTCGCCTGCCTCGGTCTGGGCGTCCACCTGCCGGCGGAGCGCCTTCTCCAGGTCGACCCCGGACTTCGCGGCCTTGGTGTGCGCCTGCACGATGCTCAGCGCGGTCTCGGTCGTCCGCCGCTCCAGGGTCAACTGCGCCGTGGCCATGCGGTTGGCGGCCGCGACCTGAGCCGCCGCCGACTGCGCCGTGCGGGCGGCCAGGGAGGCGTGCGACGCGGCGGCACGGTTGTTGGCCACCACCGTGGCGGCGCTGGCCTGCTCTACGCGGGCGATCGCCGCCGCCTCGCTGGCGAGCGTGCGGTGGTTCGAGGCGACGATCCGGTCGTTGGCCGCCGCGACCTTGGCGGCCATCCCGGCAGCCGACGCCGCGATCTTGTGGTCTGCCTCGGCGACGCGAGCCCCGGCGGCCGCAACCTTGGCGGCCATCCCGGCAGCCGACGCCGCGATCTTGTCGTCTGCCTCGGCGACGCGAGCCCCGGCGGCCGCGACCTTCGCGGCCATCCCGGCAGCCGACGCCGTGATCTTGTCCTGCGCTGCGGCGACCTTCGCCGCGGTCGCCGCGGACGCGGCCTCCAGGCGCAGCTGTGACTTCGCGGCCCGCTCGTGCGACACCACCAGCGCGTCCACGCTCTTGCGCAGCTTGGCTTCCAGGGTCGTGGCGGCGTCGGCCGCGCCCTTCTCTGCCCGGACGATGGCCGCCATCGAGGCCTTCACCCGTGCGGCGAGCTGGGCGGCGGCAGTTCCGGCGCGCTGGTAGGACGCCACGATCTGGTCGATGGCCTGCGAGGTCCGCTTCGCCGTCGTCTGCGCCGCGATGGCGGCCTGGTTGTAGGCGCGATCCAGATTGTCGGTGGAGCCGCGGACCTGCTTGGCCATGCCTTCCCCGGCCCGGCCCGCGGCCGTGAAGTCGGGGATCAGCGAGCGGGCGTTGCTGCTCAGCTTGATGTAGAGGTCTGCCACCTCCTGCGACACCGCGCCACCACCTCCTCGGGGAACTGCTCGGGACGATCAGCGAGGAGGTGGGTGGCGCGGCGTTGGCGTCAGAGCCTCAGCCAGTCACCGGCGCCGAGGATGCGCCTGTAGACGTGGACCGCCGGAATGGTCACGACGAACCGCGCGGCCGGCCCGAGGAACGGGTACAGGCCGCGGCGGCCGCCGACCGTGGTCTCCAGGGCCAGGCCGTACCGCGAGGACGCGACCTTGTGGACGCGGCCGTTGTAGACCGGGTACCGGTTCGGTGCGATCCCCACCAGGATCTCCTGGCCCGCGGCCCCCGTGACGCGCACCTTCGTGCGCACGATCGAGTTGACCAGCGTCTGCGAGATGATGGCCGGCCCCGACCCCGGCCGCGCCGGGGTCGGCGTGCCGTACGGGTGCCGTCCGCTCGACGCGTTGATCCGGGCCTGGTTCACCACCAGGTCGGCCAAGGCCACCAGCGTCTGCTCGCTGCGCTTCACCGCCGTGGCACCGAGATGGTCGAACAGCCGCCGCATCCGGGCGGGAGTCAGCTCGACGGACACCAGCACGCACCTTTCCCTGTGACCGCTACGGCCCGGAGTCCCTGGCGCTGCGGATCTCCCGCTCCCGAGCGCCGTTCTCCGCCGTCAGCTTGATCTGCATCAGATCCCAGGCGAACCTCCGGACGTACTCCGGAGTCGCCTCCAGCTCGGGCCAGGACCAGCCCATGTACTTCATCAGCTCGAAGTCCACCAACTCCGGCGGCGGCGGCCCGGATGCCCATGTGCCCTCGTAGATCGACTCGGCCGCCCAGATGACGTCTTCGAGGTAGGGGCTTCCGGGCTCTAGCGAGGGGTCTGGGCCGCGTGGATCTTCTCGCTGATCCCCGTGATCACCTCGATCGGCAGCTTCGCCGCGTCCTCGGGACCGAGCGGGTAGGTCAGCAACGGCTGGTCCAGCGGTTCGCCGGCCGCGTCCACACCGTCGACGCTCGCGTCGTAGAGCCTGCCGCCGATGATCAGACGCGACATGAGGCCGTTGACGACCTTCGACGCCTCGCCGTCGTCCGGCGCACCATCGGCGTTCGTTCTGACCGCCTCGACCTCCAACGTCGACAGCGTGACGGTCTTCGGGTTGCGCATCACCACGAAGACGTCGTCGCCCTCCTCGGACAACTCGGGGAAGTGCAGCGTGATGACGCGGTTGGCGTAGCCCGCCATAGCGATCTCCTTGACGTGAGGGGTTCCGGTCCCCCCAGCACGGCCCGCATGTACGGGCGAACCGGAAAAACCGTTGGTAGGCAAAGAAAAACGCCGCTGGTATCGCTGCCAGCGGCGTCGGGTCGAACATGCCGTGCTCGCTCGCCTAGTAGGGCGCGGTCACGAAGTTCTTCAGCTCCGCCGCGATGGCCCCGCCATCGGTGGCGTTGTAGATGCCGGAGCCGGAGAAGGCGGCTTGCACGTAGGCGTTGCTCAGATCGCGGGTGCCCTTGGTGTAGCCCGACTTGCTCATGGTCAGCGCCAGCGAGCAGCCGCCGAGGTGCACCGGCTGGGTCAGGGTGGCCACGGTCGGCATCTGCCGATACCGCTCGTACAGCTCCAGATCGACCCGGTTCTCGAACACCGCCGAGTACGAGAACTCGGAGGTGAGCGCGCCCGCGAAGATCTCGCGGGGCGCCTGCACGCCGGTGGAGCCGTGGACCGGCTCGACGGCACGCTTGATCGTGTAGTCCAACGTCAGGCCACGCGTCGACGCGGCACCGGCGTTGGTCATGGCCCACTGCCAGCCCAGGATCGGCGGCTGGTCGACGTAGGACGGCGTGAAGTCGGCCTGCTCCACGCCGGGCATCGCGACGAACTGCAACGAGCAGGACACCGCGCCCTTCGGGTCGATCTTCAGCGCGAGGTCGGACAGCGTCGCCCAGGAGTACCCGCGCACCGCGTTGGTGGTGTCGTTCACCGACAGCGAGAACGTCCGCTTCGCCGCGCCGCCGTCCTGCTTGAACGTGTGCGTGGACGCGGAGACCACGGTCGCACCGGAGAGGTGCGTCTTGGTCAGACCGCCGGTGGGGGAGGTGATCGGGATCGTGTACGGACCGGCGCCGGTGGGCGCGCCGGTGATCGCGTACTCGGCCAGGGTGCCGGTGCCGATGCGGATGGTCGAGCCCGCAGGGATGCTGGCCGTGGTCGAGATCGACACCGCGCCGGTTGCCGCGACGGCGGCTGCCAGCGTGGTGGAAACGCCTGCCGTCACGGTGTCCGGGCCGATCATCGCCCGCAGCCAGTGCCCCATCAAGTCGGGGTAGGCCAGGACGTCGATGGACCAGGTCGAGTGCGCGGCTCCGGGGTAGAGGCCCTGGAGCACGGTGTCGTTGTTGCGGTACGACTCGTCGCGCAGCTCGGTGATGACGTCCTCGTAGTCCGCCTTGTCGAACGGCAGACCGAAGGAGGGCGCGAGGTAGGTTCCCGACGTGGCTTCCGGCGCGAACGCCAACTTCGTGAGGCGGGAGAGCTTGGTCACGTCGTCACTCCTCGACGGTCGCGGTGCGGGCAGCGGGCGTCACGTAGTCGGTCGGGGCTTCCCGGACCGCGGTCTTCTTGGTCTTCGGCGGACTGGTCTCGACCAGCTCGAACCCGCTGATCAACAGCGGGTGGTCGACCACCTCATCGGGTTCGACCTCGGCCGGGATTCCGGGCACGACGACGGTCGTGCCAGAGACGTTGCGTTGACGCATGGCGAAACTCCAAGCAGGGCAAGGGAAGGACGGATCGGGCGGCGTCTAGATGAACGCTTGGTCCTGCGCCTGGTACAGCACCTCGGCGCGCAGAACGCCCTCCGGAAGGGTCTTTTCCGGCGGCTCGTACTGGACGTTGATGGTCGAATCGACCGGGGCTTCGGCCACCGCCAGGAACCGGCCGCCGTGGGTGTGGTCCCCCATCAGTCCGCGGATGCGGGCGACGACCAACTCCAACGCCTCGTCCAGCGCCTGCTGCTCGCGCTCGGCGATGTCGATGCTGGTGACCGTCGAGCCGACCGGCCAGTGCACGGCCAGGCGGAAGCTGTACGTGCCGAGCTTGCGGGCGTTGCCCCACCTGCTGTCGCTGTAGGTGGCGTGAGTCAGGTACAGGGCCTGTTTGCGCGTGTTCGGCGACCGCATGGACCTGCCCTGAACGACCTCGAACGGTCCGCCGTGCTCCTTCAACAGCGCGGGCAGCTCGTCGCCGTGGGTGCGCAGCCAATCCGCTTCACGATTGATCGCGTCGGCGAGGCCCGGCATTCTCATCGCCTCCTTCGGCTACGGCCGCCGCGCCGGCTGGTCCACACCCTGTTGGTACGCAGGCGTCGGCGGAACTGGACGCGGGTGTCGCGCAGTCGGCGGCTGATCACGACGCGGCGACCGCGCTTGCGGTTGACCCGCGTGTTCAACAACCTGTCGCGAGGGTTGAACTTCCCTCGCCCGCGGGAGTCGACGCCGATCAGCTTGGGCTTGCGCCCGCGTACGCCTGCGGCAGTCGGACTACGGCGGGACGAGCTGGCCCGACTCCGCGCGCCGTGCCGGGTGCGGTGGTAGCGGATCAGCGCCTCGGAGATCTTGTCCTTGGTGTCCTCGGACATCACGCGGCGGCCGCGGGGCGCGAACCTGACGGCGTGCTTGGCCGCGCTGCTCGACGTCCTGCGCCGCGCGGGCTTGCCGGGCATCGGCTAGTCCGCCCTCATGTAGGGGGAAAGCCAGGCGACCGCCTGTTGCTCCAGCTCGGAGGCGTCGTGTTGCTGACCTCCGCCGAGGGGTGCCAGCTCCCGGCAGAGGATGGCCGCGGCCATGTACTTGCACGCGCGCTCCAAGTCGGCCGGCACGGTGTGGTAGCCACCGGAGTAGACGACCCGCGCGAACGACCCGAGCGGCGCCCAGGTGCCCAGCCGGAACCACAGGTGTCCGGTGTCGGGCTCGGGACCGTCGAACTGGTCGATGCCCAGTACCTGGCTGCCGCCGTAGGACCGGGTCAGCGTGACCTGCACGTTCGTGTAGGACCACAGGTCCGGGTAGTGCGGTGCGCTCTGGTGCAACCACAGGTGCCGCACGAGGTCGCCGCCGGTGCTGAGCGAAAGCCCCCTGGACCTGCCGAGGGAGCCGGCGAGGTCCAGGGGGAGGTTGGTCGACGCGCCGTACTCGTCCGGGTCGACGCCGTCAAGCCGGTGCGACTCGGTCAGGCCGATGAACGGGGCGAGGCGTCGACCGACCTCGGTTTCGCACGCCCGTGTCGCCTGCGCGAGGGTGCGCGCCAACGCGGTGTCATCGAACGCCTGCGCCAGGTCCGCGAACGCCCCGGCCTTCAGCTCATCCATCGAGCACAGCGGGATGGGCATGTCTGCGGACACGGCGCTTCACTCCTTGGTGCGTTGCCCGCGGACGGGCTGCTTCTTGGGCGCGGGCTGCGGGGCGGGGGCCGAGGGCGTGTCCGGTCCGGTCACGACCGCGGGCTGCGGGGCGATCGGCGCGGGCTGCACGGCCGGCGGCTCGTGCTCGGAGAGCCACTGGGCGTGCATCAGGTGGGCCTCCACCTCGACGTCCAGGGTCGGCGGTTCGGGCACGTCACCAGCGGGCGCTTCCGGTTCCGCCTGCTCGCTGAACCCGCCGTCCGGGATCACCAACAGCGCGGCGGCCTGCTCCGGTGGAACGTCCACGGCCGCGCCGTCCTCCTCCCAGCGGTTGCCGAAGGAGTCGCCACCCGCCCGCTTCTTCACGATCAGAACCATGTCTGTCCACTCCAGACAGTGAGGGGTGTGCTGGTGGTCGACCGGGTGCAGCCGGTCGACCACCAGCACGAGCGGGAAGGGTCAGAGCGCGACGCCGACGCGGTACGCCCCGCCGATGAACTTCGGCGCACGCAGGGCGAGCGTGGTGTCGGAGACGATCGCGTAGGGCAGCGTGTCCGGGGCCTGGGTGGTCGGGTAGACGTCGACCGGGGTCAGCTCGCGAACGTAGGGCCGGCACAGGATCGACCGGTCGCGCGGCACCAGGAAGATGCTCTCCTGGCCCGCCGTGGGCGGGAACTTGTTGGTGTTCGTGCCCTGGTACACCGGCGGGTTGGTCGCCGGGATCGTGGAGCCGTTCTTCGGCGTCAGCTTCACGCCGTCGTCCACAATGGACGTCGTGGCGATCGGCGTGACGCCGTCCGACCCGACGCCCACGGTCGCGTCCACGACTCCCAGCAACGTCTGGGTACCGGTCGCGGTCGACCGGTAGACCTTGTAGAGGATCGGTGAAGCGCCGTCCAGGCCGGTGGGCGGCGAGAACGACAACGTCACCGTGGAGGCCGCGCCGGTGGTGGCCTGCGACACCTCGGCGGACGCGGCGATCTCACCCTGCCGGGCCACCACCGCGGACACCTTGTAGAAGTAGGTGGCCGCCGGGAGGCTGCCGCCGGTCGTCGCCGTCGCCGAGGTGACCGTGCCGAGGCTGTAGCCGCGGGTGCTCAGGAACGAGGACTTGACGATCGGGATGTTCCGGTAGCTCGGGACCAACAGGCCTGCGGCGACCTCCACCGAGTTCATGAACCGCTGCTGGTTCTGGAGCAGCTGAGCGATCCGCGACTCGGCGGTGTTGCTCATCACGAACATCCAGTCCGAGCTGAACACGGACATCGCGGCGTTGGTCTCCACCATGTCCGCCAGCCGGTCCAGCATGGACAGCGACAGCGACCCGCCCGCCATGTCGAGCGCGTTCTGCTCGGCGCCGCTGTAGTTGCTCAGCAGCGAGTCGAAGCCCGAGAACTGCGGGTACGCGCCGTACTGGGTCGCGCCCTCGTTGCCCCACAGGACCGCGGTCTCCATGTCCCAGTACAGACCCTGGATGGAGCCCTCGATCTCCGTGGCGCGGAGGTTGCCGATGACCTGGCGGGTGACCTCCTGGGCGTAGCCCGTCACGCCGCCGACCACCTGGAGGTGGCGCATCTGGAAGTTGTTCTGCACGTACGTGCTGTGGGTGACGGGCCGTGCGCCGCCGTCCGTGACGAACCCGCCGTTGGGGTTCGCCGTGCGCCTGTTGAAGTGGTAGACGTCCGTGCCCCACCGGAAGCTCGGGATGGCCCGCAGCAGGGGCGCGTAGCGCCGCTGGTACTCCAACAGCAGGGGGTCGATGATCTTGGGGATGAGGGCCGGAGCGCCAGCGGCGTTCAGGGCCTCACGCAGTTCCGCACCGTACATGGGTGCTGTCCTCCGAGTGTGATCACGTTGCTAGGGCGCGAAAAAGCCCGCCGTCGCGGATGCGGGGCGGGCCTGCTGGTGACCATCACTGCCGGGCGGCACCAACCGGTGGTTGGCGGTCAAGACGAGGGGAGTCCTATGTGGATCTGTGCCGACCCGATCCCTCGGTTCGGGTCGGCGACGGGGCCTACTGGGCGGCGGGCTGTTGGACGACGACCGACCGGTTGCCCATGATCCCGGCCTCGACCGCCGGCAGGAGGTACGACTGCCGCTCGTCCTCCGTGTAGAGGTGCAGCGGCTTCTGCGGCCAGCTCTCGGGCAACCCGTCCGGGGCGGTCACGGCGGCCGCGCTCTCGCCGACCGGCGCGGTCGTGGTCGCACCACCGGCCACCAGGCCCTTGCGGGCCGGAGCGCCGCCCTGCTGGGCCTGCGCCTGGATCGCGGCGGTCAACTTCTCCTGGACCAGCCGGTCGATGCGCTGCTCCTCGGTCTCCTGCACGGCCGGAGCGGCGCCGTTGCGCGCCAGGGCCTCCTGGACCAGGCGGTCGATCTTCTCGTCCTCGGTCTCCGCGACGGGCGCGGTGGCCGCGGCCACCTTCTCCGCGATGAGGCGCGCGATCCGCTGGTCGGCGGTCTCCTGCGCGGCCGGCGGCGGCGCGGCCGCCTCGGCGGGCGCGGGCACCGGGGCACCGCCGCGGGCGGCGGCCAGCAGCTCCTGGAACTGGTCGGTGGAGAGGGTGACGGCCGCCGGGGTGCCGGCGGCCGGGGTGGTGGGCTCGCTCACGGCGGGCTCCTCCGTTTCCTGCGTAGTGGGGTCGACGGCCGAATCGGGCGCCGCTGGGGTTGAACTCCCGGCCGCGGACGCGTCCGAGGAAGGCGTGTCCGTCTCGGACACGTCGTCGGGGTCGGCGGTCTCGCCGGTGCTCACGTGGCCGTCCAGATCGGGGTCGACGGCGAGCAGCGCGGCCACCGCGCCGTCCATCGCCGCCTTGCCGACCGTGGCGAGCTGGTCGACGGGGCAGCACCACGACGAGATCCGCACGCTGATCGCGCCGTTCGTCAGCTCGACGTAGAAGCTGCCGTCGTCGCCGCCCCAGTACTCGGTGACCTCGGCGTTCTCGCCGACCGGGCGCGGCGCGCTGACGACAACGCCGCCCGTCGCGGTCAGGTCGAAGGCCTCCAGAGCGCGGGCGATGCGGGCCTTGGCGCGCTTGACCTGCTGGGAGGTGTAGCTCTCGACCACCGCGCGGTCGCTGAACGCCAGGTAGGCGGTGATCGCCTCCTGCGGGGTGCCGAGCCGGTAGCGCTTCTGGCCGTCCCTGTACCCGTTGTCGGCGTACGGCGTGCGGTCCGGGATGGCGGCGGGGGTGGGCGTGGCGGTGCTGGAGGGGGGCATTGCGGTCTCCTTCTCCTCGCTGGCCTCCACCAGCAGCAGGGGGGCGTCCGGGGCGGACTCGTGGATTGCGGCCCGCGCCGAGGTGGTCTCGGCGGGCTGGGCGGACTCGACGCGGAACACCTGGTCGACGTCGGCACCGGCGACACCGGGGCTGCGCGTGAAGTCCAAGCCGTCCAGTTCGAGGTCGTCGGCGGTTTCGACCGTCTGGCCCGCGTGGATCTCCTGGCGCACCGCGCCGAGCCAGAACCCGCGGATGGACACACCCGCGAGGAACCGCTGGCCGTTCGCGTCGGGCTCGATCAGCTCCAGGATCTTGCGGGCCTCGGGGGTGTCGGCGAGGACGGCTTCGTAGGCGGCGCTGCCGTCGCGCTCCAGGGTCAGGCTGACCACGCGTCCGACGATCCGGGTGGAGTCGTCCTTGGCGTCGTGGTGCGTGAGCATCGTCAGCGGCATCCCGTCCGGGGTCGCCAGCCGCTCCTGCGCCCGCGTCACGGCCTGGGCGATGAGCTTGCGCGTGTAGAGCCGCCCGTTGCGGCTGACGCCAGGCCGGATGGCGGTGCCGTTGAAGGTCGCCAGGGGCTTACCTGCCACGGCGTGCACCTCCTCCCCGACCTTGACCGGCTCGTGGCTGCGCAGCCCGCGCGGCCTGGGCGGCGATCTCGGCGATCCTGGCGCGCACTTCAGGGACATCCAGCGCGGCGAGCACTGCGTCCACGAAGACGTCGGTGTCGGCGGCGCGCTGCTCACGGAGGCGGCGCATCATCCCGGACTCGACCACCGGCTTCACCGCCCGAACAGGCTCACGGTGACCCCGGCGAACGTGGGGCTGGTGCCGCCGAGCGTCGCCCGGATCCGGCCGTACTCGGGCAGCACCAGCGGTTTGGTGGCGATGTGGAGCCCGCCGGCGGTGTGCTTGGCCGACGCGCCGGCGGTGATCGGGTCGACGGCCAGGGCGCCGAGGAACCAGTTCGGCAGGGGCGCGGCGTTGTCGCGCAGGTCCAGGACGACGTCCAGCGTCGGCGCGGTGCCGCCGGCCGCTCCGGTGACCGCGACCGCGAGCCACACATCGGCCACCTCGCGCAGGTTGATCAGCCCGGAGGTCTTGTTGGCGGCGAACGTTCCGCCCCAGTCGGCGGATGTCCACAGCAACCGCGCGTTGGCGTCATACATCGGTTCCTCCGGTGAGGTATCTCGACACGTCGAGCAGGCGAATGGGAGAGGTCGGCACCAACGTGCAGCGACAGAACGGGTGGATCGGGGGATGCAGGACGTCGCTGATCAGGTGCGGGTTCTTCGACTCCTCGTCCATGCAGTGCACGCAGACCTGCGCGCCGCCCACGGTCACGAAGTCCACGGATCGGACACCGTGAGCCGTGTACCAGCCGGTGGCCGCGCGGGTGAGGGCCGCGCCGATCCCGACGTCGACCTGGGTACGCAGACCGCGGGGTTCGTTGTCGGCGAGGTACGCGTCGACCTCGGCCAGCATCTCGTCGTGGTCGGCGCCGCTGCGGGTGAGCCGGGTCAGCAGCCGGGCGAGGTCCGCGGCCGTGGCCGTCACGATCTGCTCCAGCAGCACGCGGGCGTCGTCGCTCGGGTCGGCGACGTCGGCGTAGGCGTCGGCGAACACCAGGTCCAGGTCCAGGCCGACGATGCCGATCTGCTCGGCCGCCAGCGCCATCGCGGTGACCACGCCCTCGGCCGCGGCGTTCTTCAGCGCTTCGGTGAGGGCGGCGAGCAGCGCCACGTAGCGCGAGTCCGAGCGGTCGGCCAGCACGCTGGTCAGCAGCAGCAGGGCCGCGGCGACCGCCTCGGCGACCAGGTCGTCCTCGTCATCGGCCGCCGCCTCGCTGGCGAGGTTGATCCGGCGGCGGAACGCCAGCACCGCGCCACCGATGTCCACCGTGGTCCACACGAGTTCCTGCCAGGTGGCCAAGGCGTGCGCGGTGTGGTCGACGTAGAGCTGTTCGCGCCGCTCGTACACGGCGGCCCACACGCCTTCCAGCTGTCCGAGACGCATCGTGGTCTCGAAGACGTCCGGGTCGAGGTGGTTCCGACAGGCCAGCTCCACGGCGGCGAGGCATCCGGCGCGCACCCGGTCGGTCATGGGACCGCCGGACGCCGCCCAGCCGGAGGCGTAGGCGGCACGTGCTTGCGCGCTGAGCTCGTCCACTGGCACCCCCCGACGTACTGCGGCCTGTGGCGGGCTCGGGACTACGAGACGGCGACCCGGTCAGCGGCGATGACGGGTGGGCGTCCAGCGAGGCACCGCGGCGAGGCCGTCCTGGAGCGGGTAGGACCGCTCGACGCTGATTGAGACCGCCCGGTCGCGCTGGGGCGGCAGGCGTTCGGCCATCCACTCGAAGGCACGCTCGCGGTCCTCGAACGACTCCACGTCGTCGGTGAACCCGACGCGCGGGTAGGTGGCCACCCACGCGCCGCCGCGGGGCAGGATCGACGGCCTACGGCGTGCCATCGCGCACCTCCTCGTCCCGGTCGACGGCGACGACGATGTGCAGTGCCAGCCACGCGAGGAACCCGAGGAACGCGGCCGACGCGGCGGCGCGGTACCAGCGGGACGGCCGGATGCCGAGCCAGCGGCGCAGCGTCGCCGACAGCGTCCGCTCGTGAACCCGCCGCAGCAACGCGTGCCCCTCCAGCGTGGCGAACACCGCGGCGCTCACCGCCAGCCAGGCGCCCCACTCGGCATCAGGACTCGGGCGTCGCCGTGGCATCGCCGACCTCCCGCGTGCAGGGCTGCTCGTCGGGTTGCAGCGGCCGGTCTCCGATCTCGAAGTAGCAGAGCCCGCGGACCTCGCCGATGCCGTCCGTGCCGACGCGCGCACCGACCGCGTACCAGACCAGCGCGCTGCCGGTGTCCGCCAGCTCGGCCAGGTCGCGCTGCAACAGCGTCTTGTCGCGCAGCACGACGCCGCAGTCCCGGCAGCGCTGCACCATCGCGTCACGGTCCGGGTCGGCCGCCGCGTGCACCGTCCACCGGACGCCGCCCGCCTCGACCGGTTTCGCGAACCAGTCGAACTCGGTCCCGGTCACCGGGTGTCGCCTCCTCCGCGCGCCGGTCGGCGGCGCGGCCGGCGGTCCAGCGACTCGGCCAGCGTGATCCACGTGCGACCGGCGTCCAGCAGCGCGGCCGACCTGTGGTCGTTCTGCGCCTGCGCCTGGGCGATGCACTCACCGGCGCGGCGGTAGGCGTCCTCCGAGCTGGGCGCGGGACCGTGCTGGTCGACCAGCGGCTGCCACTCGCCGGGGCCGTCGCCCGACGCGACGTTGAACTCCATGAAGAAGCCGCCGTCGCTCGGGGTGAACACGAGCAGGTGGGCGTGCGTCGGCGAGTCCAACGCCAGCCGCGGGTCGTTCTCGACACCGCGCGGGTCGAGGTTGTCGACGGACGCGACGACGAGCGCGGGCCGGACGGCCTGCAACCCGAGCTTGCCGCGGTACTCCACGATCTGGCCGTGCTTCGGCTGGGTCATGACGGAACCTCCGAGGGGGAAGGGGACAGCCGGTCTCGCTGGGGTTGGCAGCGCGCGGTGGTGCTCTCGCCGGAGACACCACCGCGCGCTGCCGCCGAGACGGCGCGTCAACGAACCCTGCGGGGGTTGGGGTTCGGCGCTGCCTGCCTCGGGGTTCTGGTGTTGCTAGTCGCCGTCCTCGACGGTGACGACGGCGCCGCCGGAGGCCTGCGGCGCGGGCTCCAGCGGCCCGGTCGTCAGCACCGCGTACAGCTCCCGCGCGGTGGCCAAGCCGGCCTGGTGGTGGACGACCAAGCCGGCGGCCAGCTCGTCGGCGGGCGACGCGGCGTACAGCTCCTGCGCCGTGACCAGGCCGCTCTCGTGGTGGGCGATCAGCTCGGCGGCCAACGTGCGCGCCTTCTCCATGACGATCTCCTTCAGGGTTATCCGATGATCTTCGGGATGAGCGCGGGCACGTCCTGGGCGCGAAGCGGGTGGCCGGTCAGCTCGACGTCGAACGCCGCCGTGTCCTCGTCCGGCTCGTCCTCCAGGACGTCCGCCTGGTCGACCGTCGCCCCGTTCACGCAGCGACCCGCGGCAACGTCTCCAGGGCTTCAGCGCGGCGGGCGCTGTAGTCCCGATGCCAGGCGGTGAAGCGTCGGTACGACTCGTCCGGCTTCTCGTCCTGGTCGTCGTCGGGCACGGTCTTCTTGCCGGTCGGGTCGACCAGCTCGGGGGGACCGGGCTGGTCGTCGTCGGGCTCGCCCTGGTCGTTCGCCGGGTCGACCGGCTCCGAGGTGCGCACCAGCTGGATCGGCCGGTCCTCGTCCGCCGGTTCGCCGGGATCCAGGCCGGTGCCGCGCAGCTTGGCCGCGATGGTGGCCTGCACGTAGGCGACGACGTCGCGCCACGCGAACGCGTGCTGCGCGTCGAGGAACATCGGCACGTCCCCGCCCTCCACCGGCGGCTCGCCGATGTCGGCGCGGGCGCGGTTGAGGGTCCACTGGCCGGTCCGGATCCGCTTCTCCCGGATCTCCTCGATGACCTTGGAGTCCCGCATGTCGACCTTCGGGAACTTCAGCGTCCAGCCGGTGATCCCGAAGCCCTTGGTGACCAGCGCGTACACCAGCTTCTCCAGCAGGATCGCGCCGATCGGGTCGCACGTGTTCGTCTCGTACGTCTTGCGCTGCGACTCGCCGGTGCCGCCGCCGATGTTGCCCGACTCGATCACGCCGACCTCGGCGGGCGGCACGCCGTAGCAGGCCAGGATCTCGTCGCGCTTCTGGTCCAACGTGGCCAGCGCCTCGGTGATCCGCGTGTGCTGCAACTCCTTGATCGTCCCGCCGCCCTTGGTGACCACCGGGTTGCCGATGTTGCGCGGACCCACGTTGCGCACCATGTACTGCTGCGTCCACCGGTTGATCTCGGCCGGGGAGTTGTCGCGGGGCAGGTCGGCGTGCACGTTCGGCGGGTTGCCCTTGCGGTACGTCTCCTTCAGCGTGGCCGCCGCGAACAGCCACGCCGTGATCGGCAGCATCGCGGCCTGCGTGGGGGAGATGCCGAACACGCCGCTTCGGGGCGCGTCCAGGCTGATGTGGATCACCTCGTGCGGCGCGAACTCGGCACGCTGCTGGTTGTCGGTGATCTGCACGTAGCCGCTGATCTCGCCGTGCTCGTCGGCGATCGGCAGCATGGCCGGCGAGTCCAGCGTGTAGAGCGCGACCGGCACGCCGAGCCACCAGACGACCTCGATGTACGCGTCACCGAAAACGAGCAGGTCGGCGATGGTGCTCCGAAGCAACTGGCGGATGTCCTCGCGGGGGTTGCAGTAGGCCAGCAGGCGCTCCAACGCCAGCACGTTCTCCGGCTTCTGCGGCTGCTCTGCGTCGCCGTCGCCGTCCGGGTTGACCCAGTCGGTGACCAGCCCGCCCGCGGTGATCGTGCGGGCGATGGCGTTGACGCTGGACCACGCCCACGGGCACGCCAGGAACGCCTCGAACAGCTGGGTCATCATCGACCGGCGGTCGGTCTGCGTGGCGACGCCGAGGCCCTGGTTGTACTCGGTGAGCCCGCCCGGCGGGATGCCGAACTCGAACCCGCTGCGCGGCGGGGTCGTCAGCGGCGCCGCCGCGGCTTCCGTCACTGGCTCCTGCGATCGGGAGCGCCACCACAGGAGGTTGAACGCCACGACGCACCACCTCCTTCATGGGTTACGACTCGTCGGGGTCGGGCATGGTCGTGACCGCGCCGGGCTCGTGCTCGACGTCCGACGTCGACCAGGCAGGGAGCGACGGGTCGGCCCGGTAGGCGTAGACGCCCACCGTCGCCACCTCCGGCGGCTCCTCCTGGTCCGGGTGGATGACGAACTCCGCGCCGCCGCCGAGATTGATCACCAGGTACCGGAACGCGTCCGGCGAGTGGTCCTCGGCGTTGGTGTCGGCGTCCTCGGGGTCGCCGCTGAGTGCGTGGGGGAGGGTCGGCAGGGTGCGGATCAGCTCGGTGACCGTCTCGAAGACGTGCACCATCGGGCAGGTCGCCCACCCCATCGCCCGGTGGTGGGCGCAGGCGGGGCCTTCGCCGAGGTAGGAGTGGACCCGCTGCCAGCCCGCGACCCGGCCGCCCTTGCCCGCCGGCGTCAGGTAGACGCCGTTCTCGGCGTAGATGTCGGACACCGGGCGGGCCTCGCCGCGGGTGGCCCACATCGCGTCGTCAGCCCACCGGCTGCTCACGTGCTCGTCCTCGGCCTCGGCGGCGAGGATCATCTTGGCCTGGTCGGACTCGCCGACGCGGGTCTTGTACAGCTCGCGGTAGACCCACACGCGGCCGTCTTCGTCCACCGCGGCCCACAGCACCGCCCACGGTTTCGAGTAGCCCCAGTCGATGCCGTTGTAGCGCTTCCACGTCTTGGGCAGCGTCATCGGCTTGACCACGTGCCGGTCGTAGGACCACTCGCTGAACATCTGCCCCGCGAAGGTGTCCCAGTTGCCGTCTCGGAAGGCCGAGCGCAACTGCTCGGGCAGCGCGTCCAGGTCGTGCTGGTACTCAGGGTTGACGTGCGGGTTGTCCGACAGCTTGCTCGGGATGAACCGCACCTCTCGACCACGGACGTCGCGGTAGGTCTTCGACCCGTACGACGTGGGCACGATGTAGCGGTCCTTGGCGAACCCGTGGCCAGGGCCGCCGGGGTTGGTGCCCGAGCGGATGCCCAGCACGGGGATGTCGGCGCGGCCGGAGCGCAGCCGCGACTCCAGGAACGAGATGACGTTCGGAGGCGTCAGGGTCCGCTCATCGAACAGCAGGAGCTGGTACTGGCCGCCCTGCCTGCGGGTGGCGTCCTGCAACGTCTCGGCGTACCGGAACATCAGCCGGGAGCCGTTGGGGAACAGCAGGTTGTACTTGGTGCCGTTCCAGTGCGCGCCGAGCGCCTTGGCGAAGCCCACCTCGGTCAGCTCCGCGAGGAGGCTTTCCTCCAGCTCCGGGTAGGTGCGGCGGAACGCACCCACCCGGAGACCGGGGTAGCGGACGCAGGCCCGGAGGCCCTCCATCAGCAGCGCCTTCGTCTTGCCGCCGCCGGCCGCGCCGCCGTACAGCACGTCGAACTCGGTGGCCGCGTGGAACTGCTCCTGCGGGCACTGTCCGCAGGGCGCCGGGATCTCACCGCGCATGAAGGGCAGGCAGTTGGGCCGGTAGCCCAACTGCTCGAACACGTCGATGTTGCGCAGCCGCTCGGCTTCGAGGTGCTGCCGCTCAGTCTTCAGCTCCCGTAGCCGCCGCAGCTTCATCAGCTTGAGCTGCATCACCGAGTCGACCGAGCTCGGCTTCGAGCCGCCTGATTTCGGCGTCGACCGCGTCAAGGGTGATCACCTCCACCTGGGCGGGGGCATCGAGACCCAGAAGCTTGCGGCGCTCGGCGATGATCCGGAGGCACAGTTCGCCCGCCTTGATGTCACCGCCGACCGCCTTGGCCCAGAACGCGCCTTGCAAGCGGTCGAGCCGCATCAGCTCGACGTGCCGCAACTCGTCGGCCGCGGCCGCCTCCAGCGCCAGGTTGCGGGCGAGCGCCCGCTGGAGATCCTTGTGCGCCGCCTGGCGGGAGGAGTAGCCCAACCGCTGGGCGATCGTCTCGAAGTCCAGACCGGCCAACTTCAGCTGGATCGCCTGGGCGCGGCGTTCTGCGGTCTTGGCGCGCTGCGCGGCAGATGCGCTCAACGGGAGTCACCTCCCGTTCGTCACCTACCAGAGCGGCGCGGCCGTCGTGGACAGCTGGTCGAGGAATGTCTTGCCGGGGGCGGCCGCGCGCTGCACGCCGGCGGGGTACTTGCCGGCGAGGATGCCCTTGGCCAGCTCTCCGATCGCCTGGCCGCGTCGGTGCATCGGCGGCGCCTGCCACCCGGCGGCGACCCGCTCGCGGTACCGCAGCCACGCCGCGGCGCGGCGGAACCGCATGTGCAGGAGCAGATGGCAGGTCACGCAGAGGTCGACGTAGCTGGTGGGCTCGTCGTAGTTCTCCAGGTGCCCGTCGATGATCCCTTCGATCTGCCCGCAGGCGACGCAGACCGAAGGCCGCGGCAACTCGCCGCTGTCCCATTGCTCGTTCAGCCAGCGCTGCACCTGCTCGCGCTGTCTGCCCGAGAAGCCGTTGTAGGTCGACAGTCCCACGGCATCCTCCTGGATGTGTTGCTGACCAAAGACATATTACGCTGTGTAATGATCTTGGTCAATCAGGCTGCCGTGAGCAAGGCGAACGGTCCGTGAGCACGACCCCGCCACCGCGGGGCGAGGGCGGCGACCTCGCGGGACGCCGTGCCGAGCGAGTGAGTCGTGCGAGCGCTGAAGATGCGGCCCTCCAGCACGACGCGCCGCACCCCGGCGTCGACCAGGCCCGCGGCCATCGTGGCGAACTCCTCGCCGAGGGCGTCGTGCAACTCCGGGAAGCAGCGGCGGGCCACCACCGTGGTCACCTTCCGCTCCTCCACCCAGGCCAGCAGGCCGCCGAGGGTGTCCCGCGCGATGCGCAGCGGCAGCACCGGCAGCTCGTCGTACACGCCGGCGTTCATGCCGAGCTGGAGCGCCGGGCCGGGCTGCTCGACCGCGACCACCGGGTAGTGCCCGACGTCGGCCAGTTGCCGGGACAGCAGGCCGGTGCTGGAGCACAGATCGAGCACCACGCCGTCCTCCGGCTCGATCTCGGCGCGCACCACCGACATGATGCCGTTGTGGATGGCGGGGAACCGGCGCCCGGTGGACCAGGCGGTCACGTAGGACACCGCGTCGAACCTGCGGGTCACGTCGTCACCCGCTTGCCGTTCTCGGCCGGGTACCAGGCGGGGCTGTACGCCCAGTCCGCGATGCCCTTCACCGCGAACACGCCGTCCTGCGCCAGCAGGTCGACCTCGTCGCGGGTCGCGCCGATCTCGGCGGCGATCTGCTGCGGGTCGTACCCGTGTTCGCCGATCAGCTCGCGGACGATCTCCGACATCGAGACCGCCACGTGCGTGCCCTTGGCCCGGTTGATCCGGATCGTCTGCATCATGGCCTGCGGCCGGTCGAGGTCCAGCACGGCGACCGGCACCCGGCCGCCCCACCGCTCCTTGACGCGCTTCGAGTCCTGCGCCAGCCGCCACCGGTGGAACCCGTCGATGATCAACGCGTCCGGGTTGACCAGCAGCGGCTGGATCCACCCGGTGACCAGCAACGACTTCTCCAGCAACCTCAGCTCGGCCTTGTGGACCCGGTTGGGGTTCCACGCGTTCGGGTCGAGCCGCCCGGTCGCCACCCACTGGATGTGCGACAGCGGATCCTCACCGGGAGGGGTGGGTGTCAGCCTGTCCGTCGTCACCGTTGGCCTCCTCTCGCCCGGTCGGCTCTCGTCTGGTCGGCCAGCGCCTGCGGCATGATCCGGCGCTTGTAGGCGCCGGAGACGAAGGACTTCAGCACGTAGCCCAGCGGGTAGGAGTCCGGCGTGCGGCGGGCGCTGACCCGGACGGCCGCGAACCTCTTCAGCGCCACCGCGAGCTGTGACGGGTCGGTGATGTAGGTCTTGATCCACTCTTCGATGCCGTCCCACGACTCGGCGTAGCGGGCCAGCAGCGCCGCCCGGTCGATCTCCCGGTGGTAGCGCTCCTGGACGGTCATCTCGGGGAACAGCTCCATGAGTTGGCCGTAGAAGGTCGGCTCGGTGGCGCGGAGGAAGTGCAGCGACTTCGCGGCCTCGGCGTGCAGCGGCGTCGACACCCGCAGCGCGTTGCCCGCCCAAGCCTGGTGGTCGTAGATCGGGCAGTACCGGATCCCGCGGTCGTAGAAGAACCGCAGGACGTCGTTCTCCTGCCAGTCGAACAGCGGCTTGCACAGCGACGCCTTCGGCGTGCTGGAGGCGTTGATGTAGTTCTCGTTCAACTTCACGACGCTGGCCTGCCACCGCATCAGCGACTCGGACGCCCGCACGCCGGTCATGATCGCCACCCGGCCCTTGAACGGCGCGGCCGTGACCGCGTCCATGTCGTACTGCGACATCACCCGACCCTCGGGCAACCCGAGATCGGCCAGGGTCGTCGCCCACGGCGGGATCGGCCGAAGGTGAGGGCGGTTCGGATCCCACTGCACGTAGCGGGAGTTCTGCCCGAGCACGTACTTGGTGGACTCCAGCGGCACCGCGTACCAGGTCAGATCGAGCCACGGCAGTCGCCGGTACTCGTCCACGAAGTTGATCACCGAGTCGGGGATCAGCTCCTCGTCGCGGAACACCGCGTGCACCCGGTCGACGCCCCGCTCGGCGGCGACCTCCCGCGTCAGGTGCAGCAGCGCCAACGAGTCCTTGCCGCCGGAGAACGCGACCACCACGGCGTCGAACAGGTCGTAGACGTGGTGGATGCGCCGCCGCGCCTCGTCCAACACGTTGGCGTCGATGAACCGCTTGACCCGCGTCACCGGTCGGCACCGCCGACCGGCACGGTGTCCAGGTGCCGCATCAGGCGTTCGCCCAGCGTCTCGCAGTCCGGGTACTCCCGCTTCAGCCAGCGCACGAACGAGTACCAGCGGGCCTGCTGCGTCTCGTCGTCGAACACCAGGTTGTAGGCGACCACCGGCTCACCGATGCCCGAGGGCGACTCCTCCTCGTCCTCGCCGCCGTCGAACGACGGCGGGTCCAGGAGCCGGTCGACGTCGGCCTGCGTGTAGCCGGTGCCGGTGTAGTCGTCGTCCAGGTAGGACAGGAGCTGCACCAGGGCGTCGTCGTCGTAGCCGCCGAGCTCGGCGAGCCGGTTGTCGGCGAGGTTGATCCGGCGCGCGGTGTCGTCGCCGCACTCGATGATCTCGCAACGCCCGGTGTCGTACCGCTCCAGCCGCAACGCCTGGTAGGTGTGGTTACCGGCGAGGATGACCATGCTGCCGTCCGGCATCAGCCGGACCACCAGCGACCGGTACTGCCCGTTGCGCTTCAACGACGCCCGGATCTGGTCGACGTCGCCCCGCTTGGCGTTGCCGGGGTACATGACCAGGTCGTGCAGCGGCACGTCCCGCGTCTCCAGGTACCGCACTCCGGTCGTCATGGCCGATCACCTCCAGCGGCACAGGACGGGTTGGTGCTCGGTGCCCGGCGGCGTGCCGTCCGCCGGGCACCGAGGTTCAGGGAGGGGTGCCGGTGGCGGCGCTGATCGCGTCGCGCCACTCGGCCGCGGGCCGCCAGTCGGCGCCCATGACGTCGCGGATCAGCTCCCGGACCGGCCGCTCGTCGCCGGTCTCGCGGAAGCCGCCCAGCAGTGGCGGCAACTCGGCGCGGAACCGGGCGAGCTGGGACGGGATGGCATCGGCCCTGGCCGCGCCGACGAACAGCACGAACGCCAGGGCACGGCTCAGGCCGGAACCCATCGCCCGTCCCGGACGAACCCGTGGTGCCCGCACGCGCGGCACAGCAACGACGGCGACAACGTCAACGGCTCCAGCGTGACGACGTCCCACTTCGGGCTGTCCGGCGCGACGAGCCGCTGCACCTCGCCGTCGAACGTGGCGAAGCTGGCGCACGGCGAGCCGTCGCCGGCCGCGTGCTCGACCAGCAGGCCGAAGCGCTCCACGTCGGGGATGCCGTCGTACTGTGGGTTGATGTCGCGCTCCGGTCGCCAGCCGGTCCACCGCGCGGTCACGCCGTGGCCGAGGTCGAGGTCGGGCAGGTCCGGATCGTCCACCGGAGCCTCCTTCCGGTGTCCGAAAACGACGAAAGCCGCCCGACTGTGTCGGACGGCTTTCCGCTGGTCAGAGGCGTTTCGCTGGGGGCCGCCGGAGCTGTGGACATAGTTGTTCCCTCGGCGGTGATCCCATTTAAGCATCCGATCACGCCACAACGGACTCCACGTCGGTCTTGCGGCGCCGCCGGCGTGTCGGCTTCGTCAGCGCGAGGGTGATCACGTCGCCGACCAGGAACACCGGCCACGCCTTCGCGCCGCGCGTCGCCCAGGACGTCGCCAGCTCGCCGTTGCGCGCCCAGGTGCGGATCGACTCCTCCGACAGCGGCCGGCCCAGCAGGTTCGGCAGCGCCCTGGACAGCTCGGCCGCACCCAGCCGCAGCCTCTGGGCCGCGCGCAGCAACTCCACGCGGCGTTCGTGGACGTCGAAGACCTCGCCGCACGTCCGGCACTTCGCCGTCTCGCCGTCAGGCTTCCCGTACACCTCGCCCGCGCACCCCTCCAGGTCGCAGACGCCCGCGAACCACCGCTCCGGCGGCCGGTCGATGGCCCACCAGATGCGCGCCACGGCCGCGGTGATCGTCTCGTAAATCTCGGCCGCAGCCGGGTGCTCCGCCAACCAGGACGTGCGACGCAGCAACCACGCCGCCATCGACTCGATGCTGTCCTCGCAGTCCGGGCCATCCCGGAAGCCGCGCGCGAGCACCCGACCGCGGCCGTCCGGCGCCGCGATGAACAGGCACAGCGCGGTGCGCTCGGGCATGAACTCCCCGTACAGGTCGCGGATCCAGGTCGACAGCTCGTTGTGGAGGGCTTGCATCGCCTCCGCGCCGCGCTGGTCGCTGATCGGCAGCTTCGTGTCGGCGGTCCGCGACACCACGCCGACGTCGACCTTGCCCATGCGGCCCTGCCGCAGCATGGTGGTGCGCAGCTCGTCCAGCAGGCTCGGCATCGGGTCGCCGAGGTCGCCGACCTCCGGTTCGGTCAGCGACCGCAGGGTCTGGATCAGGTCGTTCATGCACGTGCCGCACAGTCGGTCCGGGACGTCGTGCGGCAGGACGGATGGGCAGTTCGGAACCGCGCACGAAATCGTGCGCATAGAAGTGGTGCTCACCGGGTAGTCCCCTCGGGCGACGCAGGGGCGGTCGACCGAGTGCAGTCGGTCGACCGCCAAACAGCAGAGGAATCAGGTGGGGTTCGGGCCGGTCAGTGGCCTGAGGAGGCCGTGCGGAGAAGGTCGTCCATGAGGATCCGCGGCCCCGCCGCCGCGTCCTCCGCGTCCGCCGTAGCCAGGCGTTCGAGGGCCTGGCCGACGTCGGGCGAACCGTAGATCGCCGTGTTGATGACCCGCTCCCGCGTGGCCATGTCGACCCCGTTGTCCTCCATCGCCATCTCCACCGTCGCGAGCAGGTGCCGCCACATGGTGATCCGCGAGTTGTACAGCGGGTCGTTCCGGTAGGCGCGGTAGGCGTCGGGGATCCGGTGCAGCCAGCGGTCCAACGCTTCCTCGGTCAGCATCCGCCGCGGTCCGGCCATCCTCGGCCCCGGCCTCGGCGCGGCCATCAGTGGTGCCCCTGGTTGTGAAGGATCATCTGAACCAGGCCGTACGCCTCCGCCCGCGTGAACCCGGCGTTGGTGTAGGCGATCAGCATCGCGCCGAGCGCGTTCGCGCCTCGACGCATTTCCGAGGTCGGCTCGGGCAACGCCGGAGCTTCCATGCCCGGATAGTGCTGTGACTGCGACGACCCTTCGGTGTTGCCGAGCATGTGCGCCTCCGGAAGTGAGGGAGCCAGTGCAGTGGCTCCTCCCCCGACTATTTCACTCCTGTACGTCACATCCCGCTACGTACAGTTTTGAAACGCGATTCCAGATGTGGAATGCCCGTGCCTGGCCCAGGTGGCGTCACCTGCTCGTACCCTTCGGCTCCCCGTACGGATGGAGAGCCGCGTGAACCTATCGGACCTGGTCGTAGCGGTCGGCCTGACCTCGTGCCTGCTGTGCCTGGCATTCGACCTGCTGGTGTTCCAACCGTGGCGTCACCGCGAAAACTGGCAGGATGGCGTCGGCTTTTGGCTGCTTATTCTCTTGACCTGCCTCAGCGCGTTCTGGGCGCTACTCGGCGCGGCCAAATGGTTGCCTAATGTGGCCTTCCCCACTGTGGTGGTTCACGGCCTACTGGCCGCGCTCGCCACCCTGTGCGCGCTACTCGCCGTGCTCATGGCCGGCCCAGCCATCCGTCAGTCCCGACACGACCGGGGCAAGCACCGCCGGCGGGAGCCGGCCGAAGGGCAGGCGGGGGCTTCCGGCGCGGGAAGCCCCCGCGGCACTGGATCACCCGGTGAACTCGACGCGCAAGGTGCGATCTCGTGAAGGCCCCGGCTCCGAGGGGATCGGCGTGGTGAAGATCCGCCAGTCCGCCGCGTGACCGACCGTGAAGCCGCCGTCGTCGTGAACGTCGATCCACGAAGTGCACCCGGCGTTGTGCCACACCCGCATCCCAGGCAACGCCTTCACGTGGGTCTCGGTGCGGTCGTGGATCATCTGGCGACTCATGGCGGGCATCATGCGGCCCGACCCCGACAGCTCCGGCCGGACAGGCGTTCCTCCGTCCGACTGAACCCGCGCCGCACATGGCTCGACATCTGACCACTGGACGCCGTAACGCCGAAGTGCCCCGTCACGACTTGGTGGTGACGGGGCACTTCGGTCATGGCCGGGGGGAAGTTCAGCGCGGCGGAAGGTCCGACCCCAGGAACACCTGCTCCATCGCCTTGGCCATCGCGTGGAACCCGCCGGGCACCTCCCGCATGAGCACCATCAGGATCGCCAACGCTCGGTCGGAGTCCCGCTGCTCCAGTGCCTCCGTCAGCCTCGGTCCCATAGCCTGCACGAAGTCCGGCACCCACGACGGCAGGGGATCGGTGGACTCCGGTTGGTTGCGGGCGGACTCACGCAGCATCCTGATGATGGTCTCCGCCTGCTGTGCCTGGTCGGCGGTCAACCCCTCAGCGCCATCGGCCATGCCGTCCGTTCCGGTCACGTCTGTCGCTCCTTCGCTCGTTGAACCTCTTCAAGCGCCTGCTCGAACAGCTCGTTGGTCACGTCCAGCGGACTGTTGGCGAGCGCCAGCACGTGCTTGCCGTACCGGTCGGTGGTGGACGAGTAGAGGTGCCCCACCAGGCGCTGGATCTCCTTGTCGGGCACACCCGCCTGCCGCAACGCGGTGATCAGCGAGTGCCGCGCGGTGTGCGGCGTGACCGACTTGGGGTCTTCGACCCCGCCGAGCTCGGCGAGCCGCTGGATCAGCGCCGTGGTGTCGCCCCGCAGCATCCGGGTGCCGTTGCGGGTGATGAACAGCGGTTCCCGCCGTCCGCCCTCCTGCCCGCGCACCGCCACCGCGGTGCTGACGCCCCGCGACGCCAGGTAGCGCTCCAGCCTCGTCCACACGTCGATCGGGATCTTGTAGATGTGCTCCCGGTTGCCCTTCAGCGTGACCCGCAGAACCCGGACCCCCTGCATGATCACGATGTCGCCGACGTCGGCGTTGAGCAGTTCCGACACCCGCATTCCCAGCCGGTACAGCACGGCGACCAGCGCCGAGGACCGCAGCCGCACGTACTCCACCGGGTCGTGGTCGGCCGCCCACTGAAGGCGGGCGATCTCCACGGTGTCGAGCGACCTCGTGGGGGAGGGGTTCTTCGGCTGGTTGACCTCCAGCTTCTTCCGGTTGACCAGCGCCAGCGGGTTGGACTCGGCGTGATCCTCCTCGACCGCCCACCGGTAGAACGCGTTCGTCGCGGTGAACATGTGCGCGCGGGTGGCGTGCGACAGCAGCTCGCCGGTCTCCGGATGCGGCGCCTCCCGCAGTTCCTCGGTCCACCGCACGACGTCGCTCCGGGTGGCGTCCAGCAGGTGCACGCCCTCCTCGATGCACCAGGAGATCCACGTCGCGCCGTTGCGCAGCAGGCGCGTGTCCCGGAACGCTTCCGCCGGCGGCGGCCACCTGCCGATCGACGTGTGGTGGAACGGGTAGCCGATCGCGTCGGCGTAGGTCGACCGGGTGTTGCCCGCCGCCTCGGCCAGCCAGTCGTGAACCAGCTCGAGTTCGGCGAACCGCCGCTCGCCGTCCGGGTTGCGCACCGGCGTGACGACACCGGGCACGGGCTCCAGCTCGGCGGCGTTCTCCGTCATCGGGTCTCTCCTCCGGTCACCGCGGCGGGCTCGTCGTCGGCGATCAGGTCCGCGGGCACGGCCGCGCCGGAACGGTCGACCAGGTGGCGGGGGAACTTCCAGCCCATGATCCGCGCCGCGCCGACCCACGTGGAGCAGGGGAACGGGTGCTTCCCGCCTCCCGGTTCCCGGCACGAGGAGCACACCAGGCGCGCGTTCCGGCTCGGCACGGGTCCGTGTTGGTCGCCGATCAGGACGCAGAGGTCGCGGAGCTGCGCCACACGGTTGCCGCCCGCGTAGGCGGCGGTCGAGAGGAGGTCCGCGGTGCTCGGGATCGACGTCACCTCGTCGTCGGGGCGGTGCATCGTCTACGCCTCGGGCAGGAGTCCGAGGGCGTGCGCGATCCGCCCCCGGAGCTGCGACGCGACCGGGTCGACGTCGGCCTTGGTGTGCGCGACGTCCAACTCGTCGCAGAACCGCAGGGTCGCCCGCACCGCGGCGACCACCTTCGTCATCGACTCCACGTCCTCCAGCTCACGCCACAGCCGCGAGGCGGCGACGGCTTCCGGCGTGGCGATCGGGGGGCCGTAGGCGGCGTCGCGCGCCGCGCGGGCGAACGCCGCGCTGTTGAAGTGGCCCATCTGCGACGTGCGGTACCGGTTGCCGCCCAGCGCCAAGGCGAAGTCGAGCACCGCGCGTTCGTTCGTGCTGGACTTGTCGAACGCGCCGGCGTCGAACGCCTCCCGTGCCTCCCGCCACAGGATCGCCGCGTCGCCGTCCTCCGGGTACTCCCGGACCGCGACGTCCAGGAAGGAGCGGCGCCGCAGCCAGTGGTCGTGCCTGATCAGGTATTCGACCGCGGCCCAGACGTGCCAGTCCTGGTTGGCGGTCCACCGCCGCAGCGCGGTGATCAGGTCGGGGGTGTCGAGTGGCATGGGAAGGGCTCCTTCGTGTCGGGTCGTGCTGGTGCGGTCGGAAAGAGCGGGCCGGCCGGACCAAGGTTGGTCCGGCCGGCCCGCGACGTTCTACTCCCTGAGGCCGAGCCGTCCGAGGTGGCCGCCCGCCTCGCCGAGCACGCGCATGAGCTGGTTCGCCAACGCCGCGGCCTCACGGAGCTTGGCGGCGGCGCTCTGGGCCGTTTCGGCGGGAACGTGCTGGGGGGCGAGCCGTTCCGAGTGCGGGTTGCGGTCGTCGTACAGCGCCGGCTCCTCGGCCAGGATCTCCATGCGCTCCGCCAGGTACCCGAGCACCTGGTTCATGCCCGAGGCGGTCGAGGCGAGTCGGGAGGTCACCGTGCCCACCGAGCTGGGGTAGGGGAGGACGCGGTCGCGGCTGTTGATCAGGGCGTGGCAGTTCCACCGCATCAGCTCGGCGGCCGTGCCCGTGGCGGCCTTGACCCGGTCCTCGCTGAAGACGGGCATCGGCCAGAACTGGCTGACGAAGTCGTCGGGGTCGAAGCTCTCGAAGTCGATCTTGTCGTCGGTCATCTCGTCGTGCTCCTCGGTGGTTGGTCAGGCGGACGGGCAGGGGTCGCCGGCGTACAGGTCCGCGTAGTTCGGGACGTTGGCGAGCGGGACGAGCTTGGATTCCACGGGAATGCCGTCCGCGTCCACCAGCACGCACTCCATGTGGCCGGGGCCTCCCACGTGGCCCTTGTGCAGCGGGGTGGTCTTCACGATCCACGGCCGCGTGTCCCGCGGGCTCGGGGTCATGGAGTCGTTGACGGCCACGCCGATGAGCGCGACGCCGACGACCAGGCCGATGACGGTTGCGGGACGCACGTCAGGTCTCCTCGGGGTTGAGCAGGTCGAGCTGGTCGACCTCGGTGTTGGCGTTGCGGCGGTCCAGCTCGGCGCGGGCCGCCGCGTCCTTCTCGGCCCAGTACGCCTCCAGCCAGGCGACGCACTTCTGGGGGCTCCACCGCCACGTGAACGGGCGGTTGATGCAGGTGAAGTGCACCCGGCGGCCCTGCTCGTCGGTGGGGAAGTCGACGGGCCGGCCGTCGCGCACCTCGGCGAGCAGCCGCTGGTCGCACTCCGGGCACACCTCGGCGTCGTCGGTGCGCGGACGGTCCTTCATGGCCGTCATCGCCCGGCCCTGCGGGCGGTGGGCGGTCGAGCGTTGGCGGGGATGATGCCGAACGCCGTGCAGAGCGTGGTGGGCATCCTCTCCTCCTCTCGTGATCGGGGGAATCAGGTTGTCGGCCGCGGTGCGGCTAGTCCTGGTGGAACTCGGCCGCGGGGTTGACCTCGTCCGCGATGCTGCGCCACGACTCGTACAGCTCGGTCAGGCGCCGCTTGCGGCGGGCGCTGCCGTGCCGCCGCTCCATCTGGGTCCACTTCGTGATCATCAGCGCGCACAGGTGCGCGTTGCGGAAGTCGCCCAACTCGATGAAGTAGGTGTAGTCGGACGAGACGTTGCGCAGGGTGCGCATGTCGACCACGACCGGCGGGCGGGACCGCCTGCGGGCGGCGAACAGTCTGCGAAGCATCGGGGCTCCTCGGTCAGGTCGACGGGTCGTAGGCGGGGACGTCGGGCAGGTGGCGCCGGTAGCGCTCCAGGTTGGCGGCATAGTGCGCCAGGCCCGCGTCGGTCACGGCGAACATCTCGCTGCGGATGTCGTGACGCGGGTAGACCAGGACGTCGAACGCCTGCACGAGCGGCCCGTCCGGGTGCCCGAGGAGCGTGTCGATGCTGCCCGCGGTCGGCTTGCCCTGCGCCCTGCCGATGTCAGCCCTGCGCAGGCACGGCGGCAGCGACGCCACCTCGTCCGGCACGGGCAGGTCGTGGCGGACGTACTCGGCGACGATCGAGCGCCGTTGGGCGTCGTTGCCGGTGGCGTGCAGCATCACCAGGTGCGCGAGCAGTCGGAACGTCGGCGCGTCGAGCAGGTCGGCGGGCAGCGGGCGGCGGTGTCCCGCGAGCCCGTCGTGGGCGTACGGGTTCGGCCGCGGCTCCGGCACCTTGGCCTCGGGGTAGAGCGCCGAGTAGCAGGCGTGGTGCACCTCGAAGTGGTGGATGCCGCGCGCCGTGATCGTCCGGCGGCCGTAGCGGTCGCCGGCCAGGTACGGCCCGTCCGGACGGCCGATCAGGACGTCGTGCGCCTTGTTCGACACACCCTTGTTCCACGGCAGGTTCCAGCCGAGACCCTGGTCTCCGGCCGCGTAGAGCCGGCCCAGCGTCTCCCACGCCCAGTCCGGCAGCATCCCGGCCGGCTTCTTCTTCGGCGCGACGTGGCCCAGGCCGGCCCGCGCGGTCGCCCGGCCCAAGGTGGTGAGCTTGACCATCACCAGGTTCCGGACACCGAACGGCGTGGCGAACGGCTCGTCCTTGATCTCGATCAGGTCGCGCCGTTCGAGCGCGCCCAGGGTCCGGCCCGCGCCGACGTCCAGCTCCCCGCGGCTGCGGAGCCCGCGCTGGATCGGGGTGTCCTCGACGCTGTTCTCCTGCGAGTAGGGCACCCACCGCCACTCGGCGGCCGGTCCGGGACGCATCCGCATCCAGTCGCCGGACCGGGCCTCGTGCTCGGCGTCCTGGTCGGCGTAGTAGATGTGCTCCAGGTACACCTGCTGCCTCTTGTTGAGGGCGTTCCACGCCTCGACGGCGTCCTTGCGGCCCGTCACGGCCACTCCTCGTCGTCCATCGCGCCGAGGTTGGTGTGCGGGGCGCGGTCGTCCAGCTCCCGCACCAGGGCACGCACGGCGGCGTGCCAGCTCGTGCACGGCTCCATGACCGGCCGGCCGAAGCGGTGCGGCGTCCAGGTCAGGACCATGCCGGTGACCGCTTCGAAGCGCGGAGTGATCGAGCCGACCAGCACACCGCGGCTCCCGCGCTGCACGTCGACCTTGTGGACGTCGACCCGGCCCTGGTCGGGGTTGGGGGAGGCGTTGAAGGCGTCGCCGATCACCGCGCCGTTGCCTTCGAACACCCACAAGAAGTCCGGGGAGTCCTCGGCCAGCCGCCGGTCCGCCTCGCCGACCAGCAGCCACGCCTCAGCGCGCTCCTTGGCCTCGCTCAGCACCTCCGCCACGAAGGGGCCGATCGGGTCCGCCGGGTGCGGTTCGGGCTTGTCCGGGTGGTCCATGAAGTACCAGCCCGGATGGCTGACCTGGAAGGCGTCCATGCTGTTCGACCCGTGAACACGGACCAGCCGGTGCACGCGGCCGTCGACCTCGACCGCCCAGCCGCTGGGCTGCGCACGCCGCCACATCAGCATCCGGCCGAACCAGGGCGCCGGGGGTTCGACGGAGAGGTGCAGCTTGCGCGCCCACCACTCGAACGCGGCCCGCGTGGGGATGGCGAAGTCCTGGACGATGTCCTCGTCGTGGTTCAGGACGTCGAGCACCGCGTACGCGCCGGTGGTGCCCGCGGCCGCGATGAACCCCACGGCCGCGGCGCTGCGGATCGAACGGACGATCGCGTCGCGGCCGGAGTCGGCCTCGGCGATCGTGTACTGGCGGCCGGTCTCGCCATCGGGCAGCGCGCGGAACACGGTCAACGCCACGGCGTCGGCGTGGACGTCGGGCAGAGGTGACGTGATCATGAGGGGTTGACCTCCGGTCCGGTGCTGGTGCCGCCCAGCGCGGCGATGAGCGCGCGGCGGTCGTTGTCGCTGAGGATCAGGCCGATCTCCTTGACGCCGCCTTTCGCGCCGTGCTCGCGGACGTAGGCCCGCGTGTCGCCGTTCGCGGCGCGGACGGACACCTGCATCTCGGCGCGGTCGGCGGTGACCTTGGTCGCGCGCAGGCGCGTGGTACCGGGCTTCGGGGAGCCCAGCGGCGTGCGCCCGCGCTCGGCCACGTACTTCAGGAGGATGCGCAGCACGCGGCGCACGACGGCGGCCGGGTACTTGGACGGGGTGTACGCGATGTGGGTGGCGAGGGTCAGCCACTGCTCCCGCTCGGTCTGGGCGTCGAGCTTCTTCTCCGCGCAGTCGACGTGCAGCCACTGGCGGTCGATGCGGGCGACGAACTCGCCGTTCCTGATCGGGTCGGGGCAGGCGGCGCACTCCTCGGCGGGGGACATCGCCGAGTCGTCCACGCTGATCATCTCGTCCTCGGCCTTGCGGACCTCCAGCGCGAGCTGGGGGAGCGGGTCGCCGAACGGGTCGGCGCCGCTGTCGCGGGGATGGGTGGGCATGGTGCTCCGTTCACTGGTGCAGCAGTGGATGGATCGGGAACTAGTCACGGACGACCAGGCCGTGCTCGGCGAGGATCTGGCGGCCGAGGTTCAGCGTTTCCTCGCCGATGGCCTGCTCCAGCTCGGCCCTGAGCTCGGGGTGGTCGTCCGGGTCGTGGCCGAGGGTCAACATCAGCTCCTCGGCCACGCCGGACAGGCCGCTGATCGGCCCGAAGCCGATGCAGTTGCTGTGCTCGTCCTTGTAGGACTTCACAGCTCGCGGACCTCGAACTCGAACCGGCGCTGCCCCAGGCCGTCGAGCGGCCGGGCGGTGACGGTGAAGCCGTCCTTGTGCGGGTCGGCCGAGTAGGTGACGAGGCCGAAGTCGGGGAAGCCGTCGAGCGCTTCGGCGGCGTCGACGGCGACGTCCGCCGCGTCCAGCGCGTGCAGCTCCTTCGCGACCGTGCCGGGGCGGGCCACCCACCGCGCGCCGAACGCGGCGCGCACCGCCCGCTCCACGAGGTCGGCGACGACGTCGGCGCTGCCGGAGGCGATGGCGGCCTTGATGTTCACGGCGGTGACCGCCTGGGACACCGCGTCCCACACGGTGCGCTCGATGGGGTCGTAGCCGGTGCCGGGGCGGCTGATGGGGAAGCTGACGTCGGGGGTGCGCGCCGGTTCCTGGTCGTCGCTCTCCGGCCCCTCCGTCATGCCCAGGGCCGCACGCCAGATCTGCCGGGCGTCGTGGTCGACGTGCTGGGCACTCACGCGTGACCAGGTGTCGGGGTATCGGAGGTCGAGGTCGTCGGGTTCGCGCATGATCTCGACCGCCGCCGCCTCGGCGGTGTCGATCGGGCTGAGGGGGCGGATGTCGGCCGGGGTCGGGCCGAAGGCGAACGTGGTGCCGGCGGGGCGGGCGGTGCCCTGGTCCATCTCCAGCTTTCGGGCCACCATCTCGACCTGGAACTTGAAGGGGTAGCCAAGGTGGACGGTCGGCAGGCCGGGCTTGGTGATCGTCACGCAGTAGGGCAGCGACGTGGCGTCGCCGTACCGGTCCGCGTCGGTGTCGGGCTGGGCGGTCATGGGGTCTGGCTCCTTGCGGGCGGGAATCAGGGATTGGTTGTGCAACGTGCAGCGGGGCAGGGGTCGACGGTTGCAGCGTCGACCCCTGCCCGTTGTGGATCAGCCGCGCTGCGCTTCCGAGTCGCGGTGGTCCTGGATGTCGCCGGCCACCTCGCGGATGTACTCGGCGTCCTCGCTCTTGTCGTTCGGGTCGAGCTTGCGGGCCTTCGCCAGCACGGCGTCCTCGTTGCTGCGGACGCGCGCCTCGTGCTGGTCCCGCAGGTGGATCTCGCGGAGCTGGGCGGGCGTGGGCTTCTTCGTCATCGGACTACCTCCGGAATCAAGTGGATGTTCTCCCCTCATAATACAGATTATGAGGGGAGGCACCTAGGCGCGAACGGGTGAACCCGTTGTCCCACAACGATGTCCGCCCGCAGAAGTGCGGACTCCCCTGATCGCCGTGTTCGTGAAGCTGGACGGCGGCAGTACACCGTGGCGATCTCCTGCGTGGGCGGTCGGCACCGCTCGGTCGTCATCGCCGAGCAGGTGGCCCACCTCGGCCGCTGCCGAGGGTGGCGGGTCGAGGTCGAGAACCGCGACGTCGACAAGGGCGGGCTCCACCGGCACCCGCCGCGCGGTGGCCGTAGACCAGTGAGCGGCGCCCTGTCGTGCTGACGTGGCAACCTGCCGCCCGTGACCGACGCGGAGGAAGTCCCGGAGAGCGTGAGGCGCGAGGCGCGGCTGGCGCTGGAGCGGGCCGAGGCGTTCGGCGTGAGGGAGCGCCGCATCCTGCGCGCCGCGCGCGACCCTCAACCGCAGTCCCTGACCGTCGACCTCGCCACCGGCGAAGGCGCGACACCGTGCCCCGGACCCGAGGGCGCCGGGTGGCGCTGCATCCACCAGCCGTGGCACACCGGCGCGTGCGTCCCGTGGACGGAGCACCCGGCGTACCGGGCACGGCGCACGTCGGACCAGCCGTGAGGCGTCGCCGGATGCTCGACCTCTACTGCTGCGCCGGAGGTGCAGCCCGCGGCTACCAACTCGCCGGGTGGGAGGTCGACGGGGTCGACGTCGTGAGGCAGCCCCGCTACGCCGGCGACCGGTTCGTCCAAGGCGACGCGATCGAGTACCTGCTGGAGCACGGCCACGAGTACGACGCGGTGCACGCTTCACCACCGTGCCAGGCGGACTGCACGCTCACCCTGGGAACGAACCAGCACCTCGCCGGGAACCACACGTCGTGGATCGCCGCGACGCGGGCCGCGTTGCTGATCGTCGGCCGGCCGTACGTGATCGAGCAGCCGTTCCCGAGCCGCGCCAAGATGCGCAAGGACGTCATGCTGTGCGGCCTGCACTTCGGGCTGAAGGTGTTCCGGCACCGGCAGTTCGAGCTGGGCGGCTGGTCGATGCCGAACCTGGCGCACAAGCAGTCCGAGCTGCACGCGGGGCATCGGGTGGCCGGGTGGCGGCACGGCGTCCGCTACGAGGGCGACATGGTCGCGCCGTACGGCGATGGCGGCGGCAAGGGCTCGGCGGCGGACTGGCAGGCGGCAATGGGGATCGACTGGACCGACGACAAGGAGGAGTTGGCCGAGGCGATCCCGCCCGCCTACACCCGCCACATCGGAGCCGCGCTCGCGCTGCACGTCGACGGGCTGCCGGAGGCAGCGTGATCACGTCACGAGCCGCGTCCTACGGAACCTCGGCCGTGGACGGGAACAGCTCCGGGTAGGCGCGTTCGTAGTCGGCGCGGCGGTCACGCAGGTGGGTACGGCCCTGCTCGGTGAGCACGACCATCGGCATCGTGGTGGCGTCCTGGTGTGGCCGCTCCCCCACGTAGACGTCGACCTGCTCGACCAGCGGCCCGTCAGGGTGGCCGGCGAGCCGGTCGACGGCCGTCTTGCTGCGGACCAGATCCTTCACCTGCCACAGCAGCAGGCCTGCCGGGATCGCGGCGACCCAGCCGGGGATCTCGTAGCGCCAGCGCTCGAACTCCTCGGTGATCACCATGCGCAGGTAGCTGCGGTCGGTCTCCTCCAGCTCGGCCAGCCGCAGCAGCAGGCGCAGGTCGGTGTCGCGGACCAGGTGCTTCGGCCGTGGCGCGCGGTGGTCGACCAGCCCGGTGTGCGCGCCCTCCACCTCCTGGGCGGCGGGCAGGTCGACGTCCGGGTACAGCTCGGCGTAGCAGGCGCGGTGCAGCTCGAAGTGCAGCCGGCCCAGCGGGGAGCAGCGCACGCGGTGCTGCCGGAGCTGGTGCAGGCCCTGGTCGGCCCGGTCGGCGACGAAGCTCTCGATGAGGGGGCCGTCCCTGCGGTCACGCAGGCGCAGCAGCGTGTTCCACGACGGCGCGGCGTCGGAGCGGTCCCAGGTGGTCTCGTTGGCCAGCCCGTTCTCCCCCGCCTCATACAGCCGGGCCAGGGCGATCAGCGACCACCGCGACATCAGCCCCTTCGGTGCCTGCGCCGGGGTGATCACGCCGGTGCCGTACCGGGCAGCGGCGCGGCCGGCGGCGGTCAGCCGTACCCGGATCCGGTCGACCATGCCGAACCCCGCGACGTGGATCTGGTCGTAGGTGACGACCACCAGCTCCCGGCGGCGCAGCGCGGCCAGAGTCGGCCCGGAGCCGGGGTCGTGCTCGCCCCGTGCGCGCAACACCACCTGCACGGAGCTGTAGCCGACGATCTCCTTCGGGAGCTTGATGTCGTAGGTGATCTGCCGCCACTCCGACGCCGGCGGCGTGCGCATCCTCTTCGCCGACATGCGCTTGACGTCGGCCTCGGCCTGCTGGTCAAGTTCGAGGATGGTCGTCAGATAGAGGCGTTGACGCTGGTTCAGCTCGTCCCACGTCCGCTGTGCCTTGCTCATCGTCCCGACGCCTCCAGGTCGGTGTAGCTGGCGTGCAGCGTCCGGCCGCGGCTGGCCAGGTCGCGCAGGATCGGGTCTGCGGTCTCCGCCGGGTCGGCGTCCCACCATCGGCGCAGCGCGGTGAACACCAGCTCGGCGAACGTGATGTCGGGCAGCGGCGCCAGCGCTTCGCCGACGTCCTCGATCGCCTCGCGGAGTCGGGTCCGCGCGTCGACGTCGGCGACGGTGTGGAGCACGTCGGGGGCCTGGTCGACCAGCAGCTCTCCCACCTCGGCCACCTCGTCCCGGTGCGCGGTCAGCCAGCGGGCGGCATCGGCGGGCACGGGGCGGCCGTCGTCGGCCTGGCTGAACCGGCGCGACAGCGTGTCCCGCGTGGTCCAGGCGTTCTGCGCGGTCAGGCCGAGCGGCCCGACGTACTGGCCCGCCCAGATCCGGTGACCACGCCATGCCACGTGGCCGTCCTCCAGCAGGCGCAGGAGGCTGCGCTGGTGCCGCCGCTGCTCCTGCTCGATGCGCTGGCCCACGTAGGCGACGAGGACCGCACGTGCTTGCAGCTCGGCCACCAGCGCGTCGCGGTCCAGGCCGTGCGGCGGGTTCTCGTCGCACCAGCGGACGACGTCGGCGAGCTCGTCGGCGTCGAGCCGGTCGTGGTCGTGCAGCGCCTTCGCCGCGCCGGTCGGGTCGACCTTCAGGCGGCCGGTCCGGATGGTGACGGCTGCCTGGTTCGCCTGCCACTCGGTGACGCGGGGTGGACGGTTCTTGCGAGGTCGGGCCACAAGCGGACCTTACAGAAGTTCTTGATGATCGTTCTCGCTCCGGCCGCAGGAGTGCGGCCCCAGTGGCGGAGATTCACCCGATAGCGGTCTGCCTGCGGTTTCGTAAGGTTCGTAAGGTTGTCCAATGCCTTCCCCGAACATCGCCGAGACGAACGGCGTCCGCGTCCACGAGCCGGTGCCGGCCGACAGGTTCCGGACCAACCAGGCGACGTACGCGCACGCCATCGGCCGCTCCGGCGCGCACGTGCCGGTGACCACCTACGGCCGCGACGCGTTCGTGGCCGTGCCCACCGACTGGTGGCGCACGCAGACCGGCACCCCCGAGGGCGAGCCGGCACCCGCCGACGTCCACTTGCGCGAGCAGCAGGAGAACGGCGACCAGCAGTACGGGCGCGACGAGCACGGGCGGCTGGCCCGCGACATCGAGCGGCACCTGGACAACCGGAGCCGCGAGATCGTGAACCGCTACCAGCCGCGGCTGCTCGCCCAGAACGGTCGAGGCCCTGCCGGACACGGACCGCGTCACCCGAAGCGGGCGGAGATCATGTTTCTCTACCGGGTCGCGGCGGCGAACAACCCCCGGCTGGTGCCGCTCGACGCCGACCCGAAGGCCGACGACCGCGCGCACCTGGAGCTGGACTTCGCGGCCCGGAAGCTGTGGGACAAGGACCGGGGCGTGTTGACGGCGCAGATCCACGCAGCCGCCGCCAAGGGCTACCCGGACATGGAACGCCTGTCCCGCATGTTGCTGTGGCCCGAGAAGGTGGTCGGCGACAGCGGCTACTGGCACGACAAGCTGCCGGCCGACTGGCCGAGCGTGTACGCCGCGACCGCGCTGGACGCGGTGCTGATCACCGCCCACGGTCACGGGATCCTGCCGGGAAAGCGCGTCCGCGTGTTCGCCAAGCTCCTCGGCGAGGCCAACGCCAGGTACGGCAAGGTGCGGATGGCCAAGTGGGGCAACAGCTACACGACCGACGGTCCAGGGTGGTACGAGGTGGAGATCGACAGCGTGATAGCGCACGTCGTCCTCCCGTCCGAGCTGGTCGAGCCGGTGGACGCGTGAACGCGGGCGACGTCGGGCGGCTGGTGGACTCCCGCACGCCGGGCACGGCAACGGCGGGCGCGCGGCTGTGACGATGTTCGCTGACGACGGGGGCGCGGTCGCGGAGCACGGCGTGCTGGTGCGGGTGATCACCCGGTCCGGCGGGCTCCGGGAGGTCTGCCCGACCGAGTGTCCGTTCTGCCGCGCCGTGCTTGCTGCGGGCGACGTCCAGTACAGCTGGCATCCAGGACGGCAGCAGCGGCTGTACCACTGCGAGCTGTGCGGCCGAGGATGGGTGCCCGCGTCCGAGTCGCTGGTCAGGGAGACGGAGAGCGGCGAGCTGGTGCCGGTCGATCCGCCGACCTGACGTGGTCGCCGGGTAGCTTCCGTGCACCGGATGCCATTCCGGTCTCCGGGTGGTTCCACTTGGCGGCGGGCCACCCCGCTTCGGCCCCGAGTCGCGACCTTCCCAGCGGCTCGGGGCCGGAGTCGTTTCCGGCACGGCGAGCACGTCGACCGTTGGGCCGTGCGGGTGAAGATGACTACGGCCTGCCGGTCGATCCGGGTAGCGTGCGGTCACCCGCCCCTGGCCCCGCAGGGGCGGGATTCAGCGCCAGTTCTCCCACGTCACGGGTGCGTCGCCGCAGGGTGATGCCCAGCATGGGCGTAGCGCACCGCTCCGGCGCGGTGTACGCCCGGTCGGCCCCGTAGCGCGAGCTACGGGGCCGATGTCGTGCGCAGCTAACGATCTCCGCGCGAGCGGCGACACCATCAGGAACGACCACTACTTCCGGGAGAGTGCGTGTCCGGTCCGAACCAGCCGCCGGGGTGGCCCTACGGCCAGCAGTTCCCGCAGGGCGCCGCTCCCCCGCCTGGCCCGTACCCGCCGCAGCCGTACGGCCAGCAGCCGCCACCGGGCTACTACCCGGTTGCGCAGCAGCGGCAGCAGGAGCCTGTGAATCACCTGCTGCACGGGCTGATCACGGTCGCTTCGTGCGGGCTGTGGCTGCCGGTGTGGATCGGCATGGCGATCACCCACGGGCGGCGCAGTCGGCGGGCACCTGGGCCTGTGGTGCCGCCTCCGCCGCCGTTCTGGTGAGGAACGCGCCGCGCCGGTAGCTTGGCCCGCAGATGCCCCGCTTCGGCGGGGAACCCGGAGAAGTACGACCAGCGCCCACAGGGGCGAGGCTTTCAACAGCCCGAATGGGCAGCACGCCGCGTGAACGGTGACGACGTGGTGGCGACCGGCTCCGAGCAGATGGCGGCTCGGAGCCGGTTCGCGTTTCGCGGGACTACCGCTTGCCGCTGCCCGAGGCGATCGCCCGGTCGACGGTGCGCAAGACGTCGTCGGCGACCTCACGGCCGAACCGCTTGGCCAGCACGGCGTCCAGGACGGCGAGGGTGTCGGGGGCGATGGTGGTGGCGACCACGGGCAGGGTCTCGGTGAGCTCGGCGGCCCACCGCTTGTGGTCGAGCATCGAGCGTGGTGTTGGCGTCATGGCGGATTCCTCTTGCCGGTCAGGCGGTGAAGGTGAGCGTCATCTGGTCGAGGATGCCCCGGTCGTGCGGCTTGGGCATGGGCAGCCGCGGCTGGCGCTGTTCGGCGCGGTCGCTGGTGGAGCCGGTGCCGAAGTCGAGCGCCAAGCCTTGCTGGAACGTCTGCGGTGCGGGCTGGTCGAACACGGCGAGGGTGTCGGCTCGCCACTGGAGGGCGTACCGCAGGCAGTTGTTGCACAGCCGGTGGTCGCAGCCGTCCAGCCGGATCTTCTCCCGCCGTGCGGTGTAGGACCAGGCGAGCGAATCCGAGGAGGCGAGCAGGTGGCCGTAGCGGGCGAGGCCCTGCTTCTTCACGCCGAAGCCGTGCAGGCGGATGCCCATCGCGTGCAGCACGGTGACGATCGCGCCGATCTCGGCGGTCGACTGGCGTCGGCACACCGAGCCCAGGCCGACCAGCGGTTCGGCGGTCAGGTTGATGCCTGCTTGCCGGTACATCTCGACGTGGAGCAGGTAGTCGTCAAGCCGGTAGCCCTGCAGCACGGGGATCCACGGTGCGTGGGGGAACTCGTGCCGCAGGTACAGCACCGAGTCGACCGTCAGCTCCTGGTGGAGGTGGACGGTGAGGCCGGTCTTGCGGATGATCTCCGGCTCGCACATGAAGTCCTGCGGTGCCGCGAAGTCCGGCGGATAGCCGACGTACTCCATGAACCGGTAGACCGCGCCGCCGTACTCCTCGGGGCTGATCGTCCACTCGCCGTACTTGGCGATGTGGGAGTAGCCGCCGGAGTCGAGGGCGTAGTTGACCCTCGCCTTCGGCATGTGCTGGTGGCCGTGCCGCTGGTAGCGCAGCAGGGCCTGGACGGGCACGAACAGCGGGACGGGCGACTGCTCCAGGTGTCGGGCGCGGTGCGTGCCGAGGTAGAAGTACGGGCGTCGGCTGGCGGGCGTCTCGGGGACGCACAGGGTGTTCACCGGCGCTCCCCCACTGCTCGGCGTGCTGCGGCGGTCGGCACGTAGAGGCCGGAGGTGCGCCACGTCGGGCGGATGCGCAGGAGGCCGGCGTCGACCAGGCCGGGGATCCAGTGGCCGAGGCCGTGCGGCAGGTGGTTGGGGTACCAGCTCCCGCCGAGGTCGGTGTCCAGGGTGAACTCGCGGGTGAAGTGACACGCGAGGGCGCCGCTGGCGGCCAGGTCGAGCAGCAGGGTCTGGCTGGCGTTGAGCCGTCCTCGGTAGCGGTAGCGGTCGCGGTGCGCCTGGACGGGGTCGACGGCGTGCGCTCGGCGGTGGTCGTCGCGGGCCTGTTGCGCCCATTCCTTCCGCCACGAGACGACGTGCCAGGCGCAGCGGCGGCAGGAAGCGAGCCATGTCCGGGCGGAGGCGTTGGACGTCATTCGGCCCAGCTCTCGAACTCGGCCGCGTGGTCGCGCAGCTCGGCGACCTGCTCGGGGCTCCAGTGGCGGGCGGCGAGGAGGTCGGCGCGTTCGCGGAGGCGGTGTGCCGCCCAGGTCCAGTAGGTGGTCCAGTCGGTGCGGCCGAAGTGGTCGAGCGGCTTGGCCGGGGGTTGGGGGATGTGGGCAGGGGGAAGTGGTGCGGGCATGGGGGATGCCTCCGCAGGTGAACTTGTGTTGCTGACCCAGAAGACATTACGCGTGTAGCCGGTGAGGCGGCAACCGTGGGTTGGCCTGCCGGAATGTGCCGAGTGGAGGACGTCGCGCGTGCCGCTTCGCCGACGCTCGGAGCGGCTGCGTTCGTGTGGACGTCCGGACATCGGCGCTTCCCTCCTTCCGGCAGCACCGCGTGCGGCGCTGCGCAGGGGTGGATGGTGCGCGGCCGGCACGCCACCGTTCGGCCGTCCTGCTGCCCCGCTGGCGGGTCTGGGCGGTGTGGCCGGTGTCGGACGTGCGGGTCGGCGGTCAGCCGCGGCTGCGGCGATTCAGGGCGCCGCACGGCGGAAGCGCCGGAGGGTGGCGTGCCGGTCGGCTACGGTCCGGCCGCGCCGTGCCGGTCGGGGGCGCGACGAGAACGGGCCGGACACCCGTGGTGGGGTGTCCGGCCCGTTGGCCGTTCGGGTGGTCAGTTCGCGGACCTGCGACGATGACCGACCGGACGAGCAACCGGGCCACCCTGCGCGGGCAGCCCGGTCGCCGCGATCAGCGGTCGGTGTCGCCGATCCCGAACGGTCCGTCCTCGAAGTCGTGGTTGAAGTCGTAGATGTCGCCGACCAGCTGCGACACGTAGGTGTGGAGTAGGCCACCGCCTCGGCGGTGACTCGTGGCGGCGATGTGCCGGACCACGTCGGGCTGGCGGTCCTCCAGCTCCCGGATCAGCGCGCCGTGGTACAGGCGCAGGCCGGGGCTGAGCTGGCACAGCTCGGCGCACCGCACCGCGTAGGTCTCCCGCTCGCGGTGGTCGCAGGCTCGGCGCTGGAGCAGTTCGAGCGTGTCGCAGAGGTCTTGGAGGTCGCGCTTCCGCAGGCTCGCGCTCAGTTCGCGCAGGAGGGTGTTCACCGGTGCGGGCGGGGCTTCGGTCGGCATCGTGATCATGGGTTGGCTCCGTCTGGCTGGTGCGGCCGAAGGGGTCGGGGTGCGCGGGTGGCGGGCGCTCGGCACGGTTGCCGAACACCCGCCACCGGGGCGCGGTCAGGCCGCGCGCAGCGGCACGACGCCGCAGACCCGGTTGCCGTGCTTGGCGCAGTCGAAGTCCACGTCGTCGTCGGTGCGGTCGCCGGCGATCAGGTTGGCCAGCCGTGCGGCGTGGTGCTCGGCCAGGCTGACCTCGGCGGGCCGGGGGGCGGTGACGTGCAGGACGACGGCGCTGCTGTCGACGGCGGTTGCCGTCACGGTCCGGTCGGTGGTGCCGGCCGTGTCCGCCGAGGGTGCGGTGAATGCCACCAGGGCGATGACGGCGGCGGCCGCCTGGACGATCGTGCGGGTGATGCGCTTCATGGGGCGCTCCTTCCGGTGTGTGTTGCTGACACCGGATACGTTACGCACCAGTCATGACGGTGTCAACAGGGTGATCTTGGCTTCCGATAATGTTGACTTATCGGAAGCCAAGATCCGCCCGTCTGTGCACGTTAACCGGGGTGCACGCCACCCCTCCCCCATCGTCCGGCCACCAGCACGACGAAGCCCCCGACCGGTCACCGGTGGGGGGCTTCGTCGTGCTGGACGCGTCAGCGGTTGGCCAGGTGCTTCCGGGCCAGGGAGACCACGGCCGTCACGTACCGGCTCTGCTCCACTCCGCTCTCCTGCGGCTGGCCGGCCGTCCACAGCAACGTCGCCTCGTCCACCACCGGCCAGCGGCGCTCCACCTCGGACAGCAGGGTCGCCAGGTAGACGCGGACCGCGTGCTCGTCATCGAGGCCGTGGTGAGGCGTCTCCAGCTCCCGGAGCAGGACGTCATCGGGCAGCGTGGCGGCGATGACGCGCGACCGGTAGGCGCGCTCGTCCTCGCCATCCCGGCGCGGCTCGACCGGCCGCGCCGGCACCCGGTAGCAGGCGGTGTCCGTGGCTTCGACCTCCTCGCCCTTCCAGTTGACCAGGCGCAACATCGGGTGGACGCCCGCCAGCTCGGCGACCTGCTCGGCGAGCCACCCCATCGACCAGCCTTCCGACCGCTCGACCCAGGCGCCGCTCAGGTCGGGACCGGCCTGGGCGTCCCACACCTCCAGGATCAGCGGCCGGTAGAAGTCGCCCTTGGCGTTGAACTTGCCGTACACAGCGGTGAACACGTGATGCTCCGTTCGGGAGAGTCGATCAGGGGTTCGGGATCGGGTACCGGCCGGGCTGCGGCCGGTCGAGCAGGCGAGCGTCAACGTCCACCGGAGCGGGCGGCGCGACGTCCACCGGAGCGGGCGGCGCGACGTCCACCGATGGCGACTGGATGACGACCACCACCACCGGCGGTGAAACCTGGGTCGCCGGACCTGGTGCCGCGCTGGACTGGGCCACCGCTGCGGCGAAGCCGAACACGGCACAGAGTGCGATCGGTCCGAGCAGCACGGCCAGGAGAACCCGGCTCGCGGTGGATCGCCTGGCCGGCCGCGGGCTGAGCGGCGGGAGCGGGGCGTAGTGGAACGGTGCGGCCTGACTGGGCTGCGGGCGCTGGTGGCGCACGGGCTACCTCCGGTGTGTGTTGCTGACACACGAAACACTACGCCATGCTTTCAAGCAGATCAAACCGCGATCTTGGAGTGCGAAACGCGCAGGTCCGGTCAGTTCGACCGGACCTGCGCGGCACTGTTCAGCGGGTGCCGTACTCCTCGGCGACCCACAGGGCGGCCAGGCCGCAGAGCGACACGGACGCCTCGTCGGAGACCTCCAACGCCAGGTCGCGCACGACGACACGGCGCACGGCCTCGCAGACCGTCGCCATCTTCCGCAGGATCCGGACCTGCCTGGCGACCAGGTCGGCGCGGTGCGAAGCGCTGGCCTGGCCGTTGAACGTCTCTCGCCGCAGGTTGCGCAGCATCTCGGAGAGTTCGCCGATGGTCGGCGCGTCGGGCCGGCTGGTGCGGGTGGCGGTGCTCATGGGTGCTTACCTCCGGTCTGTGTTGCTGACATCCGAAACGCTACGCCACATCGCACGGCAGGGCAAACCCCCCGATGTCGGCACGTCCCTAATGGAAGGCCGGTCCGCGCGCGGCGCCCTTGCCGTCCTGCTGCCCCGCTGACGGACCTGCACCCGTCGACGGGTGTGCCAACGCCGGTCGACCTGGCAGGCCGGTGAGCGGCCGACCAGGGGCTTTGTCCGGACATGCGTCGGTCCCCGTGCTGCCGCTGGGCTGCACGGGGACCGGGCGGGGGTCGTGCGGGTCAGCTCTCGTCTGCGGTCGCTTCGGCCACGTTGACGCCGGTTGCGCTCTCGATCAGGTCCACCATGCGCCCGATGTGCTGGTTGACAGCCTTCCGTGCGTAGTCCTCCCACTCGGACAATCCGCCGGTCAGCGACGAGGTGTGGTCGGCCATCAGGCGCTGCGCGTCGTCGGCCCAGTCGATCAGGTCGCTGGCGCTCAGGGTCACCCGCTCGTCCTGCTCGCCGCAGTCCGTGTCGTGCGCGTCGCGCTCGGCGGTCAGCCGCTCGAACCATCCGACCACCTGCTCCACCTTGTCGCGCAGCTCGCCGGCCCGCTCGGCTTCCTCGTCGCCGCTGGCACCGTCGCAGGCGCGGTCGTACTCGATCACCGCTTCGCGTGCGTCGCCGATCCACTCGGCCAGGGCGTCGCGGTCGGGGAGCTGGTCGCCGAGCGTGCGACCGGGCTGCTGGACCACCGCGAGGTTCACGTGGTTCGGGGCGGGCTGCACGCGGATGGTGGACCACTCCGGCATCTCCTCCGGGTTCCCCCGGTCGACCACGGTCACGTGGACGTCGCAGCCGGTGTTGCGGGTGCGTGCGCTGGTGATCGTCTCGACCAGGTCGATCAGGTCGGCCGGTGAGAACCCGGTGGCGTACAGCTGGTCGAGGGCTTCGCCGACCTGGGGCTCGCTGGTGGGGTTGCGGTGCTCGGTCATCTCGTGTCCTTCGGTGTGGTGTGGTGCGGGATGGCTGGCGGGTGGCGCGGCGGACCTGGTCGGGTCCGCCGCGCCGGTGGCTGGCTGGTCAGACCAACAGTGCGAACCCGGTCTCCGGGGTGCCCTCACCCAGGACCAGTCCGAACAACGTCAGTTCGCCTCGGCCGGTGTCCGCGATCGCGGGCTTGGCCGGAGGGGTGATCTCGGGGAACAGGGAGGGCGCGGCCTGCTCGGCTGCGGCGGCCTGGTCGCGCTGCATCTGCGCGATGGTGTCCAGCGCCATGCGGTACGACTCGGCGTAGATGCCACCCTCGTACTCGGTCCAGGCGTGGGGTTCGGCGAGCTTGTGGAACGCGCCGTGCGCGTCGGTGACGGCGGTCGGCCACGCCTTGACCATGATCCCGACCACGCCTTCGCTCGGGACGTACAGCACGTCGCCGTCCCGGTGCTTGGTGTCCCCGTGCTCGTCCTCCTGGCACTGGGTCATGTCGTAGGCGATGCCGGTGTCCCAGTCGAACGTGTGGACCACGGGACCGCGCTTCACCTTGTACGGCCAACCGCCGCCCAACCCGGAGACCTCGGTCGCGGGCTCCTCGGTCGGGGCGTCGAGCTGCACTCCGGAGATGACGTCCTGAGCCACCCGGTGCGACTCGACGTACTCGCCGTTGCGGAAGTCCGTCCACGTCCTGCCGTTGGCGAGTGCGCCGAACGCGCCGGTCGCCTCGGTCACGGCCACCGGCCAGGCGTCGACCATGATCCCGACCACGCCTTCGCTCGGGACGTACAGCACGTCGCCGTCCTCGATGGCGTCGTCGGTCTGGGTGCGGCGGAACGCCGCACCGGTGGTGCCGTCGAACGTGTGGACCATCGGCGTGCGGGCCGGCGTGGCCTCAGCCGCGGGCTGCTCGCCGAGGCACGCCTTGATGTCCCGGTACTCGGCGACCTGGGCCGCGACGACCCGCTTGCCCGCCAACAGGGTGTCGGTGGTGACCACCTCGGTCATCGTCTCGGTGTCGACCGACCAGGTGCGGCTGCCGGTGCGGGTGATGGCGAACGTGCCGATCTCGGTCTTGACCTCGTAGACCCCGGCCTCGATGCGGACGAACTCCAGTTCGGTGACGATGGCCTCGGTGATCGACATGGTGTGCCTCCCGGCGGGTTTGTGTTGCTGACATGAGAAACGTTACGCCATGTATGTGACCAGGTCAAATCCGGGTTCGACCTGGTCACAGACCTGCGGTTACGGCTTGGCTGCGCCGCCCTGGAGCAGCGACCAGTAGCCGTTGGCGAGTGCGCGTGCCTCGTCGGCGTCCTGGATGTCCGCCACCCGCCACAGGGCACGGCTCGGGGTGACGTCCACCCGTTCGACGTGCACCGCGTGCGACGTTCGGCCCGCACCGGCGGACGTGCCGATCTCCAGCACGACCACGTAGGTGGAGCCGGCCGGGTGCCTGGTCTGGCCGGGGAGCTGCATGGGGTGTTCCTCTCGGGTCGGTGGACGCGGCCGGCCGGCCGCGTCAGGCAACGGCTTCGCCGAAGTCGCGGTCGACACGGGCCGCCTTGGCGACGTCCGACGCGCGGCCGAGCATCTGGGCCTTGTACTCGATCCACGTGGTCCGGCCGTGCCGGTAGAACCACGTGCGCAGCTCCGGGCTGGCGTACCGGCGCACTCGGGAGGCGGGGCCGTGGAACAGGCTGTAGGGGTCCACACCGGCCGCCTTGCCCGCCGGGTTGAGCAGGTGCCCTCGGCACTCGTCCTCGGCCTGCCGGTAGCGCTGGCGCGTCATCTCGCCGTACAGCCGGTCGACGGCCTGCTCCAGGGACTCGCCCTTGCGGCGGGAGCTGGCGACGATTGCCGCGCGCTCCTGCCGGTCCAGCTCGGCCGGGTCCAGGTCGTGGGCGATGGCGTACGCCTCCCGGTACTCCAGCCCCTGTTCGACCAGCGCCCGGATGACCTCCTCGATCTCGTCCCGGCGGTTCAGCTCGGCGAGGATCCGGTCGATCGCGGCTTCGTCGCCCTCGGCACCGGCCTGCGTGAGCTGGGCGGTCAGCTCGTCCTCGCTGACCTGGGTGATGTCGGTTGCGACCGCGCTCGGCATTTGAACCTCCGGTGTGTGTTGCTGACACCGGAAACACTACGCCATGCGCTTGACCAGGTCAAACAGGTGGCAGCGGGTGGCGGAGAGCTGCGGAAACGTTGGGGCGCGGGAGAATGCGGCGATGCGCCGTCCCCGCTCGGTCTTCCGAGGGGACGGCGCATCGGCCGTCGAGACTCCCGGTCAGAAGCGACCGGTCGTGCTGAACAACGGCTGGCCGAACTCGACGTCCACGGCGATCTCGTCGGAGTAGATGCCGGGGCTCTGGCGGTCCTCCGTGCGGTGGAACTCCCGGACGGTGACCCGCTTGCCGAACAGCTCGTGAACCGCCACCTCGTGATCGCACCCGGTGCACACCATGCCGAGGCCGCCCATGTCCTCCACGCGCGGCGGGTCACCCAGGAACCGTGAACCCGGTGGGCACGTGCCACCTCCGGTGACGTACGGCGCGGTCGCCGTGAACCTGCCGGGAACCACCTTCGAGTCGTAGCCGGTCAGCCGCTCGATCTCCTTCTTCACGTGCCGCAGGTCGCTGAGGACGTCGGTCCGGTCCACGTCCTGCGTCCGCCGCTCCGTCTCGATCCGGATCAACACGTACTCCCGGTACAGGTTGGCGGCCAGCGCCCTGGGGAGCTGGAGGACGACGTCCTCCATCCGGTACTGCAGGTGGACGATCTGCTCCAGCGGGGCTTGTTCGGCGACTGCGCGCCGGTGCTCCCTAGCCGCGGCTCGGTACCGGCGGACCATCGTGCAGCGCCGGTCGCGCTCCTCCGCCTTCGCGCGGTCGGCTGCCTCCTGCATCAGCTCGATCAGCCGCGTGAAAGTCGGCAGCGGGATGCCGTGCTCGGCCGCCCGGCCCGCCGCGACGCACGCCAGCGGGTCGTCACTGCCGCAGTGGCAGATGCCGACCTTCCGTCCGGACGTCATCCCGGTGACCGTGAACAGGTCCGACGTGTCCACTGCCCAGTGGCCGGCGGAGTCGAGCGTGAGGTAGAGGCCGACCGCCGCCTCCAGGTGGTGCCCCTTGACCGCCTGGGCCGCTTCTTCTCGGGAGATGGAGATCGGCTCGCGTTCGAGTCGGTACCGGACCGTCGTGGTGCGGTTCCCGCTGTGGTAGTTCGCCTCGCCGCACTGGGTGAGGCGGGCGAAGCCGTTGTCACGTGCGTGGAGCAGGGCGTACCGCTCGGCGTAGGACACGTGGGCGTGTTCGGCGCGGCCGGTTACGGTGACGTCCACCAACGGGTAGCCCTCCACGGGCTTCACGGTGACGGTGGGCGGGGCGTCGAGTGGTTCGATCTTGGACACGGGACATTCCTCACGGTGGCGTGTTGCTGACATACGAAACGCTACGCCATGCCTTTGAACAGGTCAAATAGGGCCGCAGGCGGCTGCCCTCCTCTGTCGCGCAGGGACGCTATGCGAGTTCTCGTCACGTTCTCGGGTCGGCGGGAGCGGGCGGACGTGGAGAGCCGGCCAAGGAGCGGGACGGCCCCGGCGGTGCTGCTGCGGCGGCCGTAGCGGGAGGCATCGACCGGCCGGATCGGCTCCTCGTTTCCCGTTTCCCTACGCGCGCGCGAGCGTCACCGGCGCAACCGGGGAGACGGGGGAGGCCGACAACAACTTCGGCCCGCCGGACCGGTCAGGTCGGGCGGGCCGAAGTGGTGCAGCTCGAGCTACGCGTTGGCGCCCTTCGCTTCGGCGAGCGTGGCGGTCCTGATCGCCTCGTGCTCCTCGGCGGTGCGGTGCCCCCGGATCTCCAGGTGCGGGTACGTCAGGCCGGTGGGCATGTAGATGCTGATCACGCGGATGGTCTTCGGGTTGACCTTCTCCACCAGATCCCACTGGCCCCGGATCAACACGAAGTCGCCCGGCCTGATCTGCTTCGGGTCACCGCCCCACCAGCGCCCCTCCGTCACGGCCTTGGCCAGCTCGGCGCGGGCGTGCTCCATGCGCGGGATCAGGTACATCAGGTCCAACAGGAGCTGCTGCCGGCGACGACCGGTCGCGGGCTTGTTGTCCGGTTCCTGCGAGATGACCGTCTTGCCGTCCGTGCCCAGGAACCTGCGGCCCTTGCTGCCGTTCAGGCCGCGCTCGATCGCGCGCAGCTCCGCCTCGGCCTCGCGCAGCCACCGGGCCATCAACAGCGGGTTGTCCAGGTTGGCCAGCGTGCGGCGCGCTCCCTCGGCACGCTCTGCCACCAGCCTGGCCTCCTTCTCCAGGGCGACGGACTTGCGCATGTGGTTGTCCATGCGCTCGCGGTCGCGCAGGGCCTTCCGCGTGCTGTGGTGGTCCATGATGATCGGCTGCCCGCCCTCCCAACGCCTGCTGATGTCGTGCGCGATGCGCCAACGGCCTTCGGCGGCACCCGCGCGTCGTCCGGCCTTCGCGTCGAGGGCTTCGGCGCGCTCGGCCGCGCGGACCCTGCGGTCGGCGATGACGAGGGCCTGGTCGCGCGGCGTGCCGTCGATGTGGACCGCGACCTTGATCTCCTGGCCCTGCTCCTCCGCCACCTTCGCGATGATCTGCTCGGTGTGGTCGATGGTGGACAGCCGCGGTGCCTTGTCCCGACTGCCCGGCAGGAACAGCGTGCCCGCGGGGTAGCCGCTCTCCTCCGCGGTGCGCCACCACCGCCAGCCGTACCCGGCGTTCTTCAGCGCGTCGTACACGCCGTCGCCCTTGCGGGAGCCGATCAGCAACGTGCCTTCGAGGGCGCTGTGCTCGATGACGATGTCGTGGTCGACCAGCAGATCCTCCGCGTCGACGGGCTCGACGTTCACCAGCCCTTCCAGCTCGGCGAGCTCGGCGGGGTCCGGCTTCGGGTCGGCGCCCTCGGGCTCGGCGTCGTCCTCGCCGTCGTAGCCGGGCAGGCGGCCAGCGGCGTGCAGGCGGGCGGCGGCCTCCTGGTGCTCGTCGTTGAGGGGCACGCCGCGCTGGTTGACCCACTCGTCGGACGGCTTCACGTATCCGAGTTCGCCGCGCTCGTGCAGGGCCATCACCGTGCGCTCGCAGAACTCGGCGTCATCGAGCAACGGGGGCTCGTCGGCGGCGATCTCGCGGCCGATCCGGGCGGGCTGCTCGCACTGGGGCGCGGGGGTCGGGGGGATGTCGGCGATGCCGAGGGTGAAACCGGTCTCCGGCGATCCCTCCCCCAGCTCCAGCTCGAACAACGGGAACGCGTGGAGTGCGTCCGTGTCGGTCATGGCCGCGCGGCGTGCGGTGCGCTTGCCCATCGGTACCTCCCAAACGGTGTGTTGCTGACACTGGAAATGATACGGCAACGATTTGACCAGGTCAAACGGGGTGCCTGGCGTTGATCAGGCGGCCGGGAGCCAGTAGAACGCGCGGACGGCGGCCGAGGTGGACCCTTCGCAGTCGACGGCCACCCACCGGTCGAGCAGCAGGTGCGCGGCCCGTTCGGCGGCGCTCATGTCGCCGGCGCGGGTGTCGCACTTCGCGCACCACGTGGTGAGCAGCGCGCAGGGCCAGCAGGTCAGCGGCTCGCCGGTGACCTCGGCGTGCTCGGCGTGCTCGTACACCGACAGGTGCTCGATGAGGAGTTCGACGGCCTCGTTCGCGTCCGGGGGCACCGCGAGGCCGGCGCGGTCGCCGTCCCCGTGCGCGCACGCGGCCGACGCGCAGTCGACGCACCAGCCGTTCGCGGTGACCGGCCGCTGGTGGTTGCAGTGGGCGCAGGCGGCTCGGACCTTGACGACGGGGCGGGTGTGCTTGGACACGGGCGTCTCCGGTGATCTCGCTAGTGTTGCTGACGTCCGAAACGCTACGCCATGTGCTTGGCCAGGTCAAACAGGTGCGCAAAGGGCAACGCCCCGCGTCCAACGGGCGCGGGGCGTTGACCGGAGCGGGTTCAGGCGCGGGCGGTCCAGGTGTTCAGCACGAACCAGCCGCCGGTCTCGGTGGCGCACGTGGTCTGGAACGCCGCGCTGGTGAGGTCGTGGCTGCCCGGCTTGGCCAGGATCCACACGTCGAACGGCGGTTCGCCGGTGCGGGAGCAGCGGGCGACACGCAGGCGGACGGCGTCGCCGCGACCCCACCTGACCGCGCGCGGGTCCGTCCGCTCGCCCTGCGCCTGGACGTAGGCGGCGACCTCCTCGGCACTGTCGACGTGGACGATCCCCCGCTTCCGCAGCGCGTCCCACGACTCGGGCGTCACGTGCGGGATCACGACGTCGTCCGGCATGGCGCCCTCGCAGGTGACCTCGAAGCCCGCACCCACCCGGCTCTCCCAGAGGCTGCCCGCCCACTCGCGCGCGCCCATGCTGGCGACGAGGTGTCCCACCGGGCAGAGCACCATGATCCGGCCGGACTTCGCGGGGCGGGCGGAGATCCTGCCGCGATGTGTCCCGCGGCTGGGTCGGACGTCCGGGGCCTGGTCGACGTGCGTGGTCTGCATGACGATCTCCGTTCGCGTCGAGTGCGGGTCAGTTGGCGGTGGCGAGCCGGGCGCGGAGCTGGGCGGCGTACACGGAGCGGATCCGGGGGCGGAAGCAGTTCGCGCACAGGCGGCGCAGCGGGATCCGGTGCTTGTGGAGCGCGGCCAGGGTTCCCTCCTGTCCGCTCTCGGGCAGGGGCGCGACCGTCTCGGTGATCCGCAGCGCCCTGGATCCGAAGCGGCACAACACCTTGCCGCCGACCTCCCGCGCCCAGGCCATGTGCACCTGGCCGCCGTCCGTGACGGTTCCGAGCACCGTGGCGGAGCCCGCGGCTGGAGCCGGGTCGGCGGCCTCGCGCGCCTCCCGCTCGATCCGGGCAACCTCGGCCCGCGTGGACGGCCGGAAGCACTGGACGCACAGATGCGCGGCACGCACCTTGGCGTCGACCAGGCTGGCCAGCACAGCCCTGTCGCGCGGGTCGATCTCGGACAGCGTGACCACGTCGGTGATCAGCACGCCGGTCCAGTCGCACAGGATCTCGCCCATAGGCTCGATCACCGCGCGGGCGCGGTGCACGGTGGTGCAGTCGCCCACGGTGCCGATCAGGATGCCGCGTGGCCCGATCGCCTCGATCACCTCGGCCAGTCCGGTGATCTGCGGGTGCTTCTGGGTGGTGCCGGCCATGACTTCCTCCGTGCCGCTGACAAGTGTTGCTGACATACGAAATATTACGCCAACGATGTGACCTGGTCAAACAGGTGTTTGTGGATCTCGCGCGTGTGTCGCCCCGGCCGCAGGTACGCGGAAGCCCCCGTCGATGACGGGGGCTTCGATTGCGGAGGCGCCGCTCAGACGTCGGCCCTGGCGGTCTCCACGTCCTTGATGCGACCGATCACGTCGAACGTCCCGGCCTCGCGGTCGTAGGTGATCCAGTCGTACACCAGCCCGCAGCCCGGCCTGGCGCACCGCATCCGGTCGCCGATGTCCTCGCCGGGGTCGGACTGCTGCCTGCCGTGCTGGTCCACCGGCCAGAAGTCCCAATGCTGGTCGGTGTTCCCGCAGACGCACCGCGCGGCTTCCCTCGTGAGGGCGACCACCTTCGGCGGCAGGATGATGCCGACGATGCCGAACGTCTGGGCCTCGGCGTCGAAGGTGGCGGCGTCGAGCACCAGGCCGCACGTCTGGCGGTCGCACACGTACAGCTGCTTGGGCCACGCCTCCTTGTCGGGCTCGACCCGCTCGCCCTGGGGGTTGACGGGCCAGAAGCCTTCGCCCTGGGGGTCGTTGCGGCAGGCGCACTCGGGCCAGTCGATGCCCCAGCTGGTGATGGTCGTGGGAAGTCCTGGGATATCGGTGATGATCATGCCTGTTCTCCGATGGTTCGTCGTGCTGGAGGTGGTCGGGTCAGTTCGCCGCGCGCTCGCCCAGCTCGCGCGCCCGGTCCTGGCGCCGCTGTGCCTCGGACTCGCGGCGGGCGGCGAGGTTCGCGCGGTGCGCGCGGGAGAGGACGATGTTCGCGTGGGCCGGCCACCCGTGCAGCCAGGTCTGGGCCGGGTCGGTGCGGACGATGCTGACCATCCGGGTGATCCAGGACGGCGGCATCTCGGCGAGGTTGTAGATCCGGGCGGGGTCGATCTTGCTGCGGAGGATGAACATCTCGCTCCGGCCGGCCGCGGGCACGCCGAGCTTGGGGAACCACACCACGATGTAGTCCGGGTTGTGCTCGGGCGTGGCGTCGACCACGAACCCGCGCTGCGGCTCCAGCTCCCGGCCGCGCTGCCACGGTCGTGCGATTACGACGGTTCCGGTCTCCAGCGGCACGGGCTTGCGGTGCGTGACGCACTTGCACTGGTAGACGCCACACCGCTCGGGCTTCTGCCACGTGCGGGAGTGCTCGTGTCCGCAGGGGCAGAGGTCCGCGATCTCGCCGGTGGGCGTGACGCTGGCCTGCCGCACGTGGCGCAGGTGGTGCTGCTCGTGCGGGAAGTTGCGGTCGGCCAGGGTGAGGCGGCCGGTCACGTCGATGTCGAGGACGATCTTCTCGCCGTGGTCGCTGGTGACCGACCCGTGGTAGTCGACCACCGTTCCGCGCTTGATGTCCTTCGACATGACGTGACCTCCGCTCCGTGTTGCTGACAATAGATATATTACGCCGTATCTCTTGTCAGAACAACACGCCCTGATCTGCGGGTACCGCGACCTTTCGGGACACGCGGGCGGCCGGCGCGCCGAAGGTCTCCATGCGACGCCAGTAGCGCTCGAAGTCGCCGACCTGGTGCGGGACCGTCGCCTCGTCGCCGAGGTCCGGCTGGTACTTGTCGATCAGCAGCGGGCCGTCGAGCACCAGGAGCCGCGTGCGGATGCCGGGTGCGCCGGACTCGGCGAAGGCGTCGTCATCGAGGTCGTGCACGTAGCCGTGCTGCTCGACCAGGTCTCGGATCACCTGGTGTCGCCGGTCCTGGCGGAAGTGGAAGCCCGCCGGGACGATGGCCACCAGCCGGCCGCCGTGCGCGAGCATCCCCCACGCCAGGGCGACGTGGTCGATCCACAGGTCGGGCTGGCCGGTGGCGGAGAACGGCGGGTTCATCACGATCACGTCGAACTCCTCGCGCTCCTCGCCGAGGCCGAACCCGGCGGCGAAGTTCTCGAAGGAGTTGGTCACCAGACGCAGCCGCGGGTCGCCGTGGGCGCCCTCGGCGGTGCGGCGGGCGCGGTAGGTGTGCGGCTCCACCGCCGTGACGTGGATCGCCTCGCGGGTGGCGAGGAGGCGGTGGACGATCGCGCCGTCGCCGCAGGAGGGCTCCAGCACCCGCGTGCCGTCCTCCAGCTCGTCCTCGACGAAGTCGTACAGGATCCGGTCGACCAGGTCGGCAGGGGTGCGCACGAAGCCCTGGGTGACCTTCTCCTCGACGGTGCCCGGCAGCGCGGCGTCGTCCTCCACGATCGCGCGCACGACCTCGGCGGGGCTGCTGTCGAACACGTGAGCGCGGTGCTTGCGGCTCCACTTGCCGCCCAGCAGGTCCAACACGTAGTTGACGCGGCGGTAGAGGTCGGGGCTGAGCTGACGTTCGATGCGAAGGTGCGTGCCGTCGATGACGGCCTCGCGCAGAACCTGGCGGACTTCGGTCTCCGCGTAACGGGCCACGGTGTGCCTCCGGTGCGTGTGTTGCTGACACCGGAAATGCTACGCCAAGCTTCTGAGCAGGTCAAACAGGCCGGAAGAAGCAGAAAGCCCCGCCGTGGCGGGGCTTTCCGGACGTGCGTGGTCAGCGTCGACGGGAGGTCAACGTGGTCGGGTCCGTGAGATCGGCGATCATCTCGCGCAGCCCGCTCACGCGGCCGAGGGTGGCCGTCAGCGCCCGCAGCCGGCGGTACTTCTCCGGCGTGCTGTGCCCGTCCCAGCACGCGCGCAGGTCGTCGGACCGGACCCGCTCGACGTGCTCGAACAGGTACAGGTCCGCCTGGTCGATGTGCCAGCTCATCTGCCCTTCCGGCGTGTCGAAGTAGATCGTGTGCGGGCGGACGTCGTCCTGGGGGTCTTCGGCCATCACCGCGCCGAACAGGGCGGTCAGGATCAGCGGCAGGTGGGCGCGCTCGTGGTAGACCGCGCGCAGCGGGTCGGTCTCGGTGGTCACGGATCTTCCTTCCGGGTTGCGCCCCGTCCGGGAGGTCTCCGGACGGGGCGACGACTGGGGTGTTAGACGGCGACGCTCGCGTTGGCCTTGTTGATCTGTCCCGCGATCCACTGGGGGACGTTGACGCTGACCGCGTTGCCGCCCTGGTGGGTCTTCTCGCGCTCGGTGCCGAGGACGACGTAGTCGGAGGGGAACCGCTGCGCGGCCAGGTGCTCCTCGGCCTTCAGCATCCGGAACCGCACGTCGGCCAACCGGTCTGCCAGCTCGCGCGCCTGGTCGTCGGTCAGCTTCCGGGGCAGGTCTCTGGCCGACACCTTCGGCATCTCGCGCAGGTCCGAGACGCCGTGCTGGGCGCGGGTGGCGACCGTGGACAGCGGCGCCTCACCGGCGCGGTAGGCGGTCGAGCCGCGCCGGTACGGCACGACCAGGGCGTGGTTGCCGCCGCTGGCGGTGATGGTGCCCAGCGGGTGCGTCAGCGGCTTGGACATGTGGCGCGGGTCGGCGTGGCCGCCGTAGTGCTTGGTGTAGAACGCTCCCGGCGGCGTGGCCAGGCCGTCCGTCTCCCGCGTCGTGCGGGTCCGCATCGGCGCGTCCAGCACCGGGGCGGGCTCGTCGTTCCACGTGCCGCCGGCGGGGGTCATGAACGGCGGGATCGCCACGCCGTCGCCGCCGGTCTTCGTGCGGGCGTTGAGCGGGGCGGTCAGCGCGGGCCAGGCGCGCACGTAGTCCGAGCTGGGCCGCTCGTAGGTGTTGCCGCCGGCCGCGATGATGGTCGGGTCGCCGAACATCTCCATGCCGACCGCGATCCGGCGCAGGGTGTTCGGGCTCAGCCGGTCCTTGCGCTCCCCGATCGGCGTTCCCAGGTTGCCGAGGTCGAGCGCAGCCGCGGCCGGGAGGACGTAGGGCTCGACCACGCTGTGCCGGCACCTGGTGTTCGGGCAGCGGTAGACGTACTGCTTGCCGTAGGCGCCGATGGGGCGGCGGTCCGGCTTCTTCCAGGACTGGACCGCGCGCACCACCTCGTCGCACGTGCCGCAGTAGGCGTACGGCCGCGGCTGGAGGTCGGGCACCGGCATGTCCTTGCGGGTGAACGCCATGTAGAGCCGGTCACGCCACTGCGGCGCGGGCTGGTTGGTCTCGTCGCCGATGTGCGCCGAGGACACGGAGACGAACTGGACGCTGTAGCCGGGGCGGAGCTGGCACATGCCCTGCACCCACCAGTCGAACAGCTCCCACTCGGTGGCGACGTTGACGACGTTCTCCACCAGCACGTACTTGAAGCGGTGGACCTCGGTGGCCCGGATGACGTCGTGGAACGTCGCGCGGGTCCGGTCGAGCGCGGCCGGGGCGACGTAGCCCTCTTCGTTCAGGTCGGCCAGCAGGTCCATCTGGCCGCGCGACTTCTTCTTGCCGCCGGCGGGGCTGACCTCCGTGCAGATCGGGGAGGCCCACAGGTTGTCGGCGCGCGGGAGGTTGCGCATCGGGTAGTTGGACACGTCGGCGCACAGGTGCTCGGCGTCGGGGTGGTTGGCGGCGTGGGTCTCGATGGCGCGCTGCCAGTGGTTCGCGGCGAGTTTCAGTTGCCACCCGGCGTTGACCAGGCCGGTGCTGCTGCCGCCCGCGCCGCAGAAGATGTCGATGAAGCTGAACATGATGCCGCTCCAGTGCTTATGCGTTGCTGACCTTCAACACATTACGCACACGTTCGTATTTGGTCAACACCGGCGAGGTCGTCTGGAGAATGGCAGGACACCCCGCCATCGACGGGGTGTCCTGGGACGTCGCGCTCAGCCGAACAGCGGGATCTGACCGGCCTGGACCTCCTCGGCCGGCTTCGGTTCCGGGCGGGCCGGTGCCCAGGGCGCGGGCAGGGTGAGGTCGCCCGCCTCCTCTCGCCGGCGGTCGACCTCCTCGGCCGCGGCTACGCGTGCCGCGTGCCAGAGGACGGTCTCGTGCTCGCTGGGGCGCACGCAGCGGCGCCGACCCGGCTGTGCGCCGCAGTCCGGGCAGCGGACGCGGCCGGGCACGTCGCCCCTGCGGTGCGCCCGTCGCAGTGTGGGCACGGTCGGTGCCGAAGGGGGCGGCCGGCCAGGTCGACCAGGATCCCCCGGCTGACGAGTTCGGCGTACTCCTCGGCGGTGCGTGGCGGCGGCACCGGCTGGGCGCGCACGGCGCTGAGCGCGCTCACGCCTGCTCCGGCGCGGTGCGCACGACCTCGTAGGAGGTCAGCTCGGGGTCGACCAGGCCGATCCAGTAGTGGACGCTGAACCCGCCGCCACTGGTGGCCTTGACCCGTCCGCGTGCACGGATGACGCCCTGCGTGTAGCCCTTGCGCCGCAGGTAGGCCGCCTGGGTGGCTTCGTTGGACGACCGCGAGGTGTTGACCCACCGGCTGCCGCCGTTGGCCGCGATGTGCTTCTCGTCGTCCAGCACCCACGACCAGCCGTACCGGCCCTGGACCTCACGGGCGGAGACGAGTTCGCCGGCGAGGTTGAACAGCGCGGGGAAGTCCCACAGGCCCTGCGCGTCGGCGAGCTGCGCCGCCAGCTCGGCCTTCTCGGCGGTGCTGGTGGCGGCCCACTGACTGAGGAAGCCGTCCGTGTCGCACCGGTCGAAGCTTTCGCGCGCCGCGGCGTGGCGACCGCGGGCGGCCATGCGCAGGCCTTCGGCGAGTGCCGCCCACTCCTCGGGCGTGCGGTCGGCGCTCCAGAAGATCCGGTCCGGGGAGACCGGTTGGACCTCGGGCGTGCTGTCGGTGTGCATCGTCGCTCCCGGTGAACTGTGTTGCTGACACCGGAAACATTACGAGCACTGTCAAACGTGGGCGAGCGGTTGATCCGGACCGCTGGCCGGCGCGGGCAAGGCGACCGCTTCGTAGGTCGCCAGCAGCACCGTGCGCAGGGTGTTCATGCCCTCCTCCGTCAACCGGTCGTCGGAGGCAAACGCGGCCAGGGCCGTCACGATCGGCTCCTGGTCGCGGATGTGGGATGCCGGCACGAGGAAAACCTCAGGGCAGGCTCCCAACCACCCCAGCAGCGCGAGCAGGCTGTCGGCTGCCGGGCTGTGTCCGTGCTTCATGCGCGAGATCACCGGCGCGGGGACGTCGACCTCGGCGGCGACGGTCCCCCACGTGATCTGACGTGCTGCGCGTGCGGCGTCGAGCGATCTCCAGAACGCCTGGGCGTCGAAGCGGCGGCGAGCCACGGCGACCCCTCCCCTCGTGTGCGGCGCGGCACCTCGCCGCGCGCGTAGTCGGGCGCGACGATACGTGCGAAGCACGTCGATCGGGGACGATCACACCTGTGTTGCGGATCTCGCGCGTGTCTGCGTAAAGTATCACGTAGCAGCAACGGCAAGGGCTGGCCGCAGGACTCATGGGAAGAGGGGTCCGCCGCGAACGGCGGACCCCTCAGCCTCCGCGTGGAGCACGCGTCTCCCACGAGTGTGGGTTGTCAGCAACACATGTTCATCCCGGAGGGCGACGTCCAGTATGGCACTCAAACCGAAGATCGACAAAGGCATCCCCGAGTTGGTGAACATCGACGGGCTCGCCCGGCTCACCGGCGTTCCGCGCGACGAGCTCAACATGAGGTACCTCTCCGGCCTGATCCCCGGCGCCGACGTCGAAGGCCGCGGCGTGGTCTTCCGGCCCGCGATCGCGAAGGACGTGATGGCCAACCCGCGGCCGAGCCGTGCCGTGCGCGACGAGAAGATCCCGGACCTGGTCAGCAGCGAGGTCGCCGCAGGCCTGCGCGGCATCAGCCGGCAGCGCCTGGACGTGCTGTACCGGGAAGGTCGGATCCCCGCGCGGCTGGTGACCGACCGCCTGTTGCTGTTCCGCCGGTCGGTCGCCGAGGGCGGACAGGTCGGCGAGCGGACCGGCGAGCCGTGCGACGACAGCTCGTTCCCCGAGCTGGTCGACCGGACCGGCGCGGGCGAGATCCTGGGCGTCACCGTGAAGACCCTGGAGCGGCGCTACCACGCGGGCCAGCTCCCCGGCGCGACGTACGAGACGTCGAACCCGGACCGGCCGGGTCTGGTGTTCCGGCTCAGCGTGGTGCAGGAGGCGGTCGGCCGCGAGTTCGTGGCCCAGCCCGTTCGTGACCCGAAGATCCCCGACCTGCTGTCCTCCGGTGAGGCGGGGAAGATCCTCGGCGGGAACCGGGAGACCGCGCGCAACCGCTACCTGCACGGATACCTGGCCGGACGTCCGGTCGAGGGCACCGAGGGCAAGCCGCAACGGCTGGTGTTCCGGCCGGAGGTCGTCGCCGAGCACGCCGAGTGGTGGAAGACCAGGCCCGGCGGGTCGACGCGGCGCAGGGCGTAGCTCGAGCTACGCGAAAGCGGCCCGCACCGGATGTCCGGTGCGGGCCGCTTCGTGTCGTCAGCTTTCGCCGGGTCGTCCCACGCGGACGGTGAGCCACAGGCGCCGCTCGTGCTCGGGGCCGGGGTGGATGACCGGCTCCAGCTTCGTCATGAACTGCGGCGTGTCGTCGGGGACCAGGTGGAGCCCGACCCAGTTGGTGTGCTTGGGCCGCGACAGCGCGTCGCACGCCCGCTTGAAGCTCGGGTACAGGTTGTCGGCGTCGGCCTTGACGTTGTTGCCGGGCGCGAAGTGGATCTGCACGGTGAGGTGGTCGCACGTCGGGATGCGCAGCGACCGGGCACGGAGCATCACCGCCGTGGCGATCTCCTGCGCGAGCTTGTGCTCCTTCGACCAGTGCAGCCGCCAGTTGGCGTTCAGTGGCGCGGGTTGGGGCGGGCGGCTGCGGTTGACGGGCTTCCCGGCGCGGCGCTTGCGCTGCGGCGGGAGGAACATCGGCACGTCGATCTCGTAGACCTGCCCCTCGGCGACGTTCGGTTCGGCGGTCATGCCGCGACCACCGCCCGCTTGCGGTAGACGGCCGGCTCGCGGTGTGGGACTGGGCACGCGCCGTCGATCGGGCGGCCCGGCCCGGCGAAGTGCGGCTCGGGCCGCCCGCCCGGAGTCCTGTCGACCATCACCGGGATGGCCTCGGCCAGCACGTACCGCGGCTGCGGCGGGCGCGCGAGGTGGAGCACGACGGCGAGCAGTTGCGCCAGGCCCAGCGCCAGTGCCTGCTCGTCGTCCGGCCTGCGCGTGGGTGCGGTGAGGCCGCGGCCGCGCTCGGTCAGCCGCTCGGCGAACTCCTCCAGCCGCCGCTCCGCGCGGACCCTCGCGCGGTGGCGGTCGACGGTGCGGGGCGACACGTCGAGCAGGTCGGAGATCTCCTGCACGGTCATCCGTCCTGCGCACAGCCGGCTCAGCGCGGCGCGCAGGTCGACCGGCCGCAGGTGGGCGGGGTCCAGCTCGCCGCTGCACGCCAGCTCGACGGCGATCTCGTCGGGCTCGGTGTCGCGCGGCAGCACGCGGTGGAGGTTCAGGTCGGCGGGGTCGTTGTCGATGTCGTCCCAGTACAGCGCCGACCGGAAGCCGTGCTTGTCGGCGAACGCGCGGGCCTGCGGGTTGTCGTGGGGCTCCATGCAGATCTTCGTGAACTCCTGGGCCACGCGCGTGTGGGTGGCGATGGAGACCTGCGCGTAGCGGCAGAACAGCAGCTCGGTGATCCGGTTGACCCGGTAGCCGAAGTGCGACGCGAGTTCCTGCTTGGTCCAGCCGATGGCCATCTGCGCCTGGAGACGGCGGGCGGTGCCGAGCGCGGACACGAGGTCGGCCGGATGGCGGGTCGGGGTGGTGCGGCGAGGGCGCCGGAGGGTGGCGGTTCCGGTGAGGTGAGGGGGTTGCCTGGTCGGGTTGGTTGCCACGAGGGTTCCGGGTGCAGCCGGGTTGGTCATGGCTCCTCCTCTCGGTTCAGCGGGCGGATACTGCCGACATGCGGGCGGCGTAGGCCTCGGCGGCGCGGCGGCACGCCTTGCGGTTGCCGTGGAAGCTCACCGGCGGACCGCCGGGCCAGATGATGTTGCGGTCGAACCGGAGCGGCCGATGGTGCGACTCGACGTGGCCGCCGCACTCCGGGCAGACGTCGGGGTGCTCGTAGCGGGCGGCGCGGGCGATCTCCTGCGCCGCGAGGTGGGCTGCTTCGGCGGCTCGGCACGGATGTGGTTCGCCGCAGTGGGCGCAGACCGGGTAGTGAGGGCTCGGGTAGACCCACCACGCGGTGCGGCTGGGCCACCAGCGCAGCCAGGCGACGCCCGGCGCCGCTGCGGCGGGGTCGGCGGCGTGCAGGACCGCGATGCGCGGAGCCGCGGCCGGTCCCCACTCGGCGATCATCGCCCGGTCGAGGTCGTCCCAGCGTTCTTCAGGCAGCCGGCGGATCTCGACCACGTGCCAAGCGCGGTGGTCGTAGGCCAACAGGGTGCCCACGGCCGGGTCTTCGCGGGTGCGGTTGGCCCCTGACGGTCTCCAGCAGGCGAGCAGGGCGGCGGTGATCATCTTTCCCCCTGTTCCGTGTTCGATGAGCAGCGGTTTTGTGTGATGCGCGGTTGCGGTTCTCGCGCGCGCGCCCGCGCACGCGCGCGTGTCTGGGTACCTTGCCGACCTGGGCCGGGCAGTGATCGACTACGCAGTCCGGGGATCTTTCGTTGGCAAGCGGACCCGGACCGCAGGGAGCGCAGCGACCGAGGACCGGAAGCCGCGCGGCAGCGTGGCGGTTCAGGTAGTTCTTCACTTCAGGTAGTTACTGGTTCAGGTAGTTGATCTCCCTCTGAAGGGGTGACCGGACGTCCCTTGGTCGGGGTGTCCGGACCTCCCTTCAGAGGGGTCTCCGGACCTCCCTTCGAAGGGGTGACCGTGCCGAGCTGCGGGTTGCGCCACCGTGCCGGTGCTCCACTGGAAGGGATCTCCGGCGTGAGCTGCGGTTTCTGGCGCTGCGGTCGACGCCGGCGGGAGCTGGGGGCTTTGCCCGCGGCCTTGCGTGCGGCGTACCAGTCCGTCAGGGAGGCGACACCGGTGTAGCCCTCGGGCGGCGCCTCGTGGACGGTGTAGAGCAGCCGCTTGAACATCCGGTTCGGGCCGTAGCGGTCGGTCTCGACCTCGACCGCGCCGAGCTGGACCAGCGGCTTGACGTACTTGCCCACGTCGGTGGGCTTCGCCAGGCCGAGCAGGGCGGCCAGGGAGGCTTGCGACGGCCAGGCCATCTCGTCGCCGCGTTCGCGGTTGCAGTGCATCCTCAGGATCCCGTAGAGGGTCTTGGACTGGGTCGGGATCTCGGCGAGGAAGACGAAGTGGCCGATGGTGGCGTGCGGGAACGAGCGGCCCGGGCGAACCCTTGCGGGGACGTCGGGACCGTTGGGGTCGTACACGGAGTGCTCCACGGAGGTGTGCGCCACGGGGCCGTGCAGGGCTCCGGGCATGGTGGGAACGCCGACGCATCGGAGTGAATCCATGCGAACGGCGGGCGGCGATGACGGGGTGCGACGCTAGGGTTCTTCCCGTCGGAGTCCTCGCGGAGAGGTGCGGATGTCGCCAGTGACGGGTCGTGGTCGCCGTCAGGGCGCGGCTGAAGGTCTGGCCGCACGGAGGCCGGCCGACGCGGAACTACGAAGGTGTCCGTACGGTTGCGGACCCGCTGAGCAGGTGATTTCCAACCGTTCACGGGTACGATTCATGACGCCCCCCGGCAAGTGGGAATCAGGTGGGGGTTCCGGGCCTCTCGGCCCAGGCTCCGGGTGTCACCGTGCAGGGTGACCCCGGAGCCCTGAAACCATCTCCTGGTTGCTGGTGCCGGGTCACGCTGTGTCGTATGCCCGGTGCCTTGGAACTTACGTGCGCTTTCAAATGGTTTCAAATCACGCTCAGGTAACGGTCACGTATCGCAACCGTCTCCGACTGAGCCTGCAAACGTGAATTTCTTTGCCCGCCGGCGGTAACGCTCCGCCGTTACCCTTGCCTGACAACGTCGTTTGCGTACCTACCGAGACGTAGGTTCGCGTGTCCCGCCGAGCGTCTGGCCTGCTGGGGAAGGGTGACCTAACCCGCAATGATGCGGCTAAGTCACCCGATCGGACCAGCCCGATTGCGCACGATCTGTTATCACGTTCCGTTGAGAGACGGTTACTCAACATTCCCGCAAACTTGCAAATTTGCAACGTGTAACGCTCAGGCCCGTAACGACGATAAACGGAGTTTCTTAACCCCTGTAAAGGGGCGGTCAACCATGATCGTGTAGCTCCAGCGCAACCACACCACGTAGCGACACGAACCGGTCGAGCTGATCGAAGTAGGCCTCGTACCAGTCCCGCTCGAACGGCGAGACGTCGGCCTGGAGCATCCGGCGGCGGGCTCGCCGCCACTCCCCCGCGATCACCCAGCCGGACCGCCGGGCGATGATCCACTGTGCCTGTTCGCGGGCCGAGCCGTCGCGCACCGCGTCGACCACGTCGGGCCGCGCCGGCTCCCACTCCGGGTCGACGTCGCCGAACCACCCGGCCGGCGGGCCGTCGTGCGCCGCCGGTCGGGTGATGGCCCTGCCGCGTCGCGCGGCGAGGAGTGCGGCGGTCATGCCGGGACGTCCGCCTTCTCGCCGCGCGCCTCGGCGATCAGCCGCGGGATCAGGGCCGCGCCGCGGTCGTCCATCGCGAAGAGGTTGATCAGCTCGTTGAGCAGCTTCTCCAGGTCGTCCTTCGTGAGGTCGGCCGAGCTGCCGATCGGGCGGCCGATCAGGGCGGTGGCGAGTGCGAGCTGGTCGCCGGCCACGGTGATGTTCAGCTTCACGTATCCGGCGGCCACGCGGGCGAGGAGGATCTTCATCTCCTCCTGCGGCGACGGAACGGCCGGACGGGCGGCCTGCTCGACGGGCGGTGCCGCGAACTGCCGCCGACCGCCGGTCTCGACGGCGCCCTGCCGGCGGGCGCGGTGCTGCTCGACCCGCCGCTCCTCGGCCACCTCCTCCTCCGGGCGCTCGTCCTCGGTCAGGTCGCCGGCGGTCAGCTCCTTGATGTCGCGGACGTGGGAGTCCTGCGGCTCGTAGCCCAGGACGCGGAACACCAGGTCTTCCAGGCTGAAGTCCTCGTACGGCTTCGGGTCGTCGTATCCGGGGCGCACGGCGTGCTGCACGGAGCGGCACTTGGTGACCAGCGGCGGGGTCCGCGGCTCGTTGGACAGCCGCACCACGACCATCGCGTCCCGCAGCAGCGAACCCTCGGCCTTGACCTTGTAGATGGGCGGCGCGCCCTCCACCGGCCGGTTGTTCTTGAACTCCGCGCCCCATTCGGACTGGGCGGTGACGACGACGATTCCGGGGAACGTCAGCAGCTCCGTCATCAGCTTCCGGTGCCGACGCTTCGCCGCCGTCCAGTGGGTGTGCGAGGTGGTGATATCGGCGTCGGGGTCTTTCTGGAGCTTCAGCCGCGCGGTGTCGCTGTTGCGGGATCGGGCGTCGGCCCAATTGCTCAGCATCTCCCATTCGGCGGTGGCCGTCTCGAACGCCAGGACCACCGGCGGCTCGCCGGCGGCCAGCGCCAGGCGGGCGATCTCCTTGACGTCGCGGACGGCGGCGAGGATGTCGTGCCAGTCGCCGGTGTGGTCCACGATCTCGAACTTCGCGCCGGGGACCGCCCCGTACTGGTCGTGCGTGCCCTCCGCGCCCAGCTCCAGCCAGTACACGCGGCCGACCTTGCTGCTGGCGGAGAACTCCGCGATGCACCAGGACTTCCCGGAGCCGTGCAGGCCCTCCACCACGATCAGCGGGTGCGGCACCTTCTTCGTCGGCGGGCGCATCCGGCGTGCCGCGATGGCGTCGATCTGCGCGGCGAGCTGCGCGACGCGTGCCGCGTTCTCGTCCACCGCCGCGCCGTCCGCCTCGGCGGGTGGGCGCGTTTCCGTTGCAGCGGTCATCACCGTTTCCTTTCACTACACGCATTGCATCGGGAGAATTCCCGTCGATCCCGCACGATGACGACGTTAACTGTGGTGCGTAACGTGTCGTGATTGGGCAATAAAAGACTATGCGGAATAGGTGACAGATGTCAATATCGCAATTAGCGGCCAGAAATGCGAAAAGCCCCGAGCAGGGGAAGGGCTCGGGGCTTTTCGAATCCGGCGTCAGGCCGGCGTCTGTGTGCTCGGCTCAGGCCGGGGAATCGGCTCGTCGCTGGCGTCGATCACCTCGGGTCCGCACGGGCAGTCGACGGTCAGCGGGTGTTCGCCGTCGACCAGGCCGGGCCAGCTGTGGCGGTGCAGCACCAGTCCGCGCTGCCCGCGGGTCTTCAGCCACCAGCGGTGGATCAGGCGGTCCCGGCCTTCGCCGTCCGTGGTGTGCAGGGCCTCGGGCGAGGCCGGTTCGCCGTTGTGCAGGCACGGCGCGGGCTTGGTGTGCACCGTGCACATCGGCATGGGCAGGCCTTCGACGCGCGAGACCACGCACTTCGCCACGGGGGCCACCTCCTTGCGGGTCCGGCTCGCGTGGCGCGGGCCGCCGGTTGGGGTCGGGTCGGTGCCGAGGGGAAGCCACGCCGGCACCGACCCGAGGATCAGTCGCGCATCAGCTCCAGCGGACCGCGCTCGGCCTCGACGGACTCGTACGTCCGCGGCTCCGGGTACGGGCCGGGGTGCCGATGACGCTGGCCGCCTTTCGGCAGCCGTTCGCGGATCAGGCTGTTGGGCAACTCGTCGTACTGGCGCCCTTCCGTGTCTCGCCAGCGCCGCATCCGGCGCGCGGTGCCCGTCATCGCTCCTCCGCGAACAGCGACGGCTCCACCGGTCCGGAGCCCTGCCGGTCCTCGGCCTCGGCCAGCAGCGCGGCCGCCGTCTCGTGGTCGATCGCCTCGACCCATTCCGAGCACAGGGCCATCAGCTCGACCAGCTTGCGGCGCAGGAGGCCGGGGTCGGGTTCGGCGAACGCCGCCTGCACGCGGGCCTCGACCAGCGCCCGCCAGGTCAGCTCTCCCCTGGCGTCGAGGTTGTCGGCCACCGCGGCGGTGAACGCGTGCAGCTCGTCGTCGTTGAGGTCGGCGGTGCCGTGCGGCAGGTCGCGCCGGACGCCGCCGACACCCGCACGGACCTTCGCGACGTCGGCGAACACCCGCTGGGTGCTGATCGTGATCAGGACTGCCATCGTCACCGCCCCCGTCGCCGCAGGAACTTCGCCACGTCCAGTGGCTGCGGGCGCAACGTCCCCAGCGTGAACAGCGGGTGCTTGGGCTGGTGCAGTCCGGTCAGCCCGAGGTGGACGAGGTCGACATGGAGGTCGGCCAGCATCTCCACCACCTGCCGCGCACGCCCGTCGATGCGGCCGTGGTTGCCCCAGGCGCAGACCACGATGTCGGCGTGGACCAGGTCGCAGAGGTGGTCGTCGTTGTCCGGGCCGACCGGGTCCAAGTGGACCTTCAGCGCTTCGGGCTTGGTGGCGCACAAGGCGAAGAGGTTGCGCACGGTGAAGCGCTCGTAGCCCCATGCCGCCGTGAAGCCGGTGCAGCGGCGGATGGTGGGGTCGTCGGCGGTGCTGGTGGCGGTCGACGGGTTGAGCATGAGCCACCCGACGATCGGGCCGTCGCCCCACGCGCGGTCGAGCGTGTAGCGGTAGGTGTCGCAGACCTGGCAGGCCGCACGGTCGTGGCCGGCCCGGTCCGCCTTGGCGCAGGAGCTGAACACGGCGTTGCCGGACGGCTGCGGGTCGCGCGGTGCTTCCGGTCGGGTGCTCATGGCTGGAGCATTACTCGGCACCACGTCACCCGGCGGGGCGCCGCTGGGCATGGCTCTACGATCGGTGCTGCGGGTCATGGGTTCCCCTCGTGATCCGGGGTGGGCCATCTGTGCTGTCCAGGCTGGGGTGGCCCACCCGCTTGTCGTGGTCGGTCAGGTCTTCGGCTCGATGCTCCTGAGCCATCGGTGGTAGCGGCGCGCGTTGTCGCCTACCGGTGTGGTCTTCCCGGTCTCCCACCGGCGGATCGTCGCCTCGTCAACGCCGACGTCGGCCGCGGCCTGCTTGCGCGGGATCCTCTGCGCGTCACGCCATCGTCGTGCTGTTCCCTCCTCCAGCCATCGGGTCAGCTCGGTTCGGTAGTCCATGCGGCGACGGTACCCGGACGCCTAGGCGTCTGCCTAGGCATCTGCCTAGAATGGCGGAGGGCTTGGGATGCTCGACGCCCGGCCTCCCGGACGAAGGGACACCCCGATGACCGACGTGTTCGCCCTTCTCGACCAGCCGTTGCCGACCGGCAGCGTCGAACTGCTCATGGTCGACGGCCCGCTCGAAGGTCTGATCTTCGAGGTGCCGCTGCACGCTGGCGACGACGCGCTCCCCCGGCCGGCCGCGCCCGTCGACGTCCAGGCCGCCATCGACGGCACCGTGGAGTGGCACCGCTACATGCCGGTGGTCAGCCCGATGGACGACGGACCGCTGTGGATGCTGACGTATCAGGCGAGCTGGTGATCGCGTGCGCCGCCTGTTCTCGCTACTGCGCAGGAAGCCTCCGAAGCCGGCCCGTCAGCCGCGGCGCGACACGCTGATCCTGCCCCTGCTCGACGGCCCCCTGAGGGGAAGGCGCGTCGAGTTCCCGCTTGCGGCCTCGGGTGAACTGCCGCTGTGGATGAACGCGCCGTTCTTCGACCTCGCGGTGGTGGTCGACGGCGTCATGGTCGAAGCGCGCTACCGCGTCGACCAGCATGACCTGGGCGACGGCCGGCAGTGGTGCGGCCGGTTCGTGGACGAGCAGTGACCACCGATCGTCGCGGCCCGACCCTGGCGTGGTCTAACACCGGCGGCGCCCTCCCCCAGCTCATCCGCTACGACAACCGCCGAGTGCGCTGGTACGAGTGGGAAATCGCGCCCCTGGTGTCGCACGTCGACCTGACGTGCGAGGTGCGGAAGTGCCGCTACGACGGCCAGCCGTGGATGACGTTCGGTGTGGTCGACCCGCTGCCCGGTGAGACGTACCCGTGGCCGGAGGAGCGCCGACTTCCTTCGGGGCGGGTCTACCTGCGCGACCGCGACCAACCAGCCTGGGCGGTCATCCGCCTGGTCGCCTACCGCTGCCCGGCCTGCAAAGACCTGCGCGTCTACGACCAAGGCCAGGACGGCAAACGCTTCGACCTGGTCGACATGACGCCCAGCCTGTTCGACGTCGACCGGGAGTTCGGCGATCCAGTCGAGCACGACGCGCTGCTGTCGCGGCCGAGCGAACGCACCGACCGCTGATCCCGAGCACCCCTCATAACTTTGACCTCACAGCGCTAAGCGCTGTAGGGTTATGGTCATGAGCACGAAGACCACCGCCAAGAGCGCCGAGCCCTACGCACCCGGCAGCATCTACACCACCGAGGTCGTCTACGAGCTGGCCAACGGCGAGATCGCCGGCGACTGGCGCGGCCTGATCGTCTGGCGCAGCGCGCCGGATCCCTCCATCCCCGTGCCGAAGCGGGTTCGCACCGGCGAGACGCCCTGGCGACTGCTGGTGACCTGGGCCACGGACGAGTTCCACGTGCACAGCAAGCCGCGCACCTCGACGGGCCGACCCTTCGAGATCATCCAGTGGTCGCACGGATGGGAGCCCGCAGACCCGAACGACTGCTTCCACGGGCGGCTGGGTGGCCACGTCGGCTCCTACAAGCCCGCAGACCCTGGCGCGAACTCCGTGGAGATCATGGCTGCGGCGCACGAGAAGCAGCTTCACGAGCAGCAGCAGTGGCGCGCGAACAACCCGAGCCGCACCTTGATGTGGCCTGCGGCGATGGTGTGCGACTACCTCGGCATCAAGGGCTCGACCTGGCGGGCCTACGTCGCCAATGGCGACGCGCCCGCGCCGGACGAGGTCCGCGGTGGACGCAACTACTGGTACCCGCGCACCATTCGCACCTGGGACGACAACCGCCCCGGTTCCGGTGCACGCACCGACCTGGCGCAGCCGAGCGCCGAGTGACCGCGCGCCGGCCGCAGTAGCCTGCGGCCGGCGAACTTCCCCGCGTACGGGGGTGGAGCAGCCCGCAATCGGCGGGCGCTCATGAACGCCGAACGGAGAAACACCTTGTCCCCCAACGACACGGCCGACCTCGCCGACCTGGACGACGGCGAGCTGCGCGCACGGATCGCCCCTCTCGGCCTGGTCCGCCTGCTCGACAGCGAGGACGACGAGATCGCGGCACTGCGCGACGCCATCCACCTGCGGGAGCCGCTGCTGAAGTCCACGTACGACAAGGCGACCGACCGCCCCGGCAGCTCGTTCGCCACGATCCACCGCTTCGCCTACCTGGAGCTGGTGGACGAGTGGCTGCGCCCCGCGGCCTACGAGCGCTGGCCCGGCTCGGTCGCGGACAACTACCTGGTGGAGAACACCGGCGCCTGGCTCAACCTGGCCGGGTGGGGCGTGTTCGAACTCGAACCGCTCCCCTACCGGTACCGGGATGCGGCCAGGGACTCGTGGTCGGCCGCCGCGGTGCGCGCCGTCGCGCGCCTCTACAACGAAGGTGACTACCAGACCCGGACCGACCTCGGCGTGGCGGTCGCCGACGCGAGCGACGGGCAGTGGTCGATCACCGTGTACAACCCCACCCGCCAGCGCACCCTCGCCGGCCCGGAGTCGTTCGTCTGGGTCGCCGACGAGACCCCGAACGACCGGCACCTGACCAACGTCCTGCCCGAGGACTGGGTGGTCGACGGCGAGTCGTGGGTGGAGTTGGGCCGGCTGGTGATGGTGGTCCGGCGCGACCCGTCCGTGCTCACCGACGCCTGACCCTGCGACCCCGGCGGGAACGTGTGCCGTTCGCCGGCGCACGTTCCCGCCGTTGTGTCAGCTCTCGGCGCGTGAACGCTCCTCGGCGAACGGCACCGGGGCGACGGCGTCGAGGAACGCGTCGAGTTCGCCCAGGTCTCCGCCCACCGCGGCGTACTGGCGGCGGATGTGGTCGACCAGCTGGTGCGAGCCCTCCGGGTAGCCGGTCACCGGGCGGGTCAGGATGTTGCGGCGGCTGGCGGCACTCTTCTTGTAGCCCTTGCCGATCGGGCGGGCGAGATCAGGCAGTGACGCGCCCCGCTCCCACGCCAGGTAGAACGCCAGGTCCGCGCCGCGGCTCATTGCGGCGGAGGCGTTGCGGAAACCGCCGAACAGCCGCACCAAGGCGTGCGCGCCCAGGTCTTCGGCGAGGCGGGGAAGGGCGAGGGCCTGGGCGAGGATGGCTCGGCGGCCCGGCAGGTCGAGCGGTTCCAGCGACTCGAAGTCGTCCATGCCAGAGCAGGGTAGTAACGTTTCCACCGCGCCGCCTTGGTCCAATCCCCGACCGGTGGCCGCGTGCAGCGGCGATCCGAGCGGTCCGCAACCCCAAAAACCGGCTCGGACGATCTTTCCCCGGAGAAGCCGGGCACGGCCCGGAGCGGGCAGTCTTCAGTTCACTCTGAAGCAATAGTGCTTGTCTAGACGTTGCGGTCGGGCCGTCTACCTGGCCTAACGGCCGCGACCCCGGAGCCTTCCGAGGGGATGGAAGGTGGCTCCAGGGTCGCGGTTTCTACCCACCTGGGAATCAGGCGGCCTGTGGGGGGTTTACTTGGTCAACGAGCCGCCGAACGAACCAGTTTCGTTACTCCACCCGAATAGAGCAGTGGTGACTTCGGTGAACGTCCCGGCCTTGTACCGTTCGTAGCGGCTCGATGCCTCGACGTTGTGGTGGGGCGCGTCGGGGTCCGGGTCTTCGAAGTCGTCCGGCACGATCTCGGGGTGCTCGGGGTTGAAGTCCTCGATCCGCACGCGGTAGGCGACCGCGGAGAGGGTGGAGCTGGAGCGCAGCACCAGCGCTTCCCCCTTCCAGAGCAGCACCCACAGCACGTAGGCGGGTTCGTCACCGCGCGCCGGGACGTTGTAGCGGCGAAACCCCTTGATCCTGAGCCGCGTGTACAGCGCCTTCAAGGCCTCGCGCTCCCGGTGTGCGCGGGCGGCCGTCTCCTCGGCCGTCTCCTGCTCGCCGGTGTCCACGGTCATCACGCCTGCCCGCGGCCGACGAGGGCGCCGAAGCGGCGCATCTCGGCGAGGGCTTCACGGTGGATCTCCTCGGCCTCGCCCTGGAGGTCTCCGGTGGCGGGCAGGTCGGCGTCCAGGAGCAGGCACCGAAGGGCGCGGCGCAGGCGCCCGACGCGGAGCATCGGCATGACGAGGGGACAGCCGTCCTCGGGCCAGTGGCCCGACTTCGGCAGCAGGGCGATCCGCCCGGAGACGGTGCGGGTGGCCACCAGGTCGTCGTGGGCGACGACCAGCTCCTTCGCCGCGGTCTTGGCCTTGTTCACCCGATCCGGTGAACGGGCGGGGTCGATCGCCGGGATGAGCTGCGTCTCTACGGCATCATGGCTTGTCCGACGCCGGCGGGGGAACGGCAGGCTGACCACTGCGCACCTCGCTTCGTTTGGGAAGGCAGCGGCTCCGACGCCGGTGGGCCGACACCGTGGGGTGTCGGTGGGAAAGCAGCCGGAGCCGCCGCCTGGCTGGTGTGGCACCCGTCACCGCGGGGCCTCTCGGCAATTATGTCGCCATAATTTCCGATCAACCACCCCAAACCGCTACTTCTTTCGTGTGGTCGACTCGCGGCTAGGTTGAGGGGAGATCACTTAGGGTGTACTTGCTTCCCCCCTCTCCGTACAGGAAGGGCACAGCCATGCCCGTACGCAAGACCGCGCGAGCCGCCCGCCTCGGCGCTCACCTGCGACGACTCCGGGTCGATGCCAACCTCTCGCAGGCCGCCCTCATCGCCCGAATGGCCGAGATCGCACAGGCGGCTGGCGGTGACCTGGGCACCCTCGGCCAAGGCCACTGGAGCCACGTCGAGGGCGGGACCGGCCGCGTGGAGGAACACCACCTGGCCTTCGCGCTGTCGGCGCTGAACGCCAACGAGCACACCAGATCCACACTGCACGAGCTGTGGAGCCGGGCCTACGACAAGGGCAAGTGGCGCGAGTACAGCGACATAGTGTCCGAGCCGGTCGAGATGCTGGGGGAACTCTGCGAGCTGGCCGGGTCGGTGCGAACCTACGACACCCTGTTCATACCCGGCCTGCTCCAGACTCCCGACTACACCAGGGCGGTGGCCGAGCGGTCGCGGGCCTTCGTGGTGCCGAACAACGTCGACCGCATCGCCGACCTGCGCGCCGAGTGGCAGAAGCAGCTGGTCTCCCCCGGCTTCCAGGGCCTGCGCGCGGTGATGACCGAAGGCGCCCTCCGGACCCAGGTCCGCAAGCCCGGCGACGACGCGGCCGGCGAGCCCGACGTCCTCATGCGCGAGCAGTACCAGTACCTGCTCGACGTCGGCCGCGACCAGGACCGGCCACCGGTGACCATCCAGGTCATGCCGTTCACGGTGACCCCGCCCGGCCTGGATACCTTCATGATCTTCGAGTTCCCGGACGACGACGACCCCGACATGGTGTTCGTGGACGGCGACACGTCGCACCGGATCTACGAAGAAGGCTCACCCACCGACAAAGGGCAGGCCCGGAGGTACCGCTACACCTTCGACGTGGCCCTGGCGGAGGCGCTGACCCCGGCGCAGAGCCTGAGCTTCATCGACAGACTGTTGAAGGAGACCAAGACCCCATGACGAACGCTTCCCGCCCCCGCGCCACCACGCCGCAGGACCGCCTGGTCCTCGCCGAGCTACCGCACCGGAAGTCCTCCTACTCCGGAAGCTCCAGCGGCTGTGTGTCGATCGCCTTCGCCGAGGCCGAGTCAGGCCCGGTGGTCGGCATCCAGGACTCCAAGTTGACGCCGGCCGCGCGCCGTGCGGCGCAGCTCGCCGTGCCCGCTCGCAGTTGGGCGGCGTTCCGCCGCGCGGCCGCGGCCGACGCCCTCGCCGACTGATCGACGGCAGTTCCACCACCGGGGCCGCGTACATCGCCGTGCGCGGCCCTCGCCGTCTCCCGGTCTAGACCGCGGGGAGAAGCCACACCGGCACGGGCACGCCTTCGGCGACGCACCTGTCCAGCGTGGCGCGGGCCAGGGCCGCGGCGCACCGGACGCCTTCCACCAGCACCGGCTCGTCCCCGGCCGCGAGTTCCGCGGCCACCCGCTCGATCTCGCCGGTGGCGCCGGTGATGGTCGCCCGAACCGCGCCGATCACCTGCCGGTAGGGCTCCGCGTCGAGATCGACCGGCGAATCGGCGGTGACCTCCAGGTTCACCAGCAGCGTCTCCGCGCTCACCCAGCCCATCTCGTGCACCAGCGCGACCGTGGCCTGCATCAACCGGGCCAGGACGTCGGAAGGGCGGGCGAACGGCACCTCGCGGGCCGCCGCTTCGTCGCGGCCCCTGCCCAGCCGCAGCAGCAGGACCGCCGCGGCCTCGACCGGATCCCCCGTCGCGTCCACGCGCCTACCCGGTCCGCTGGTCGGCAACGGGCTCCTGTGCCCCCAGAGCGCCCGTGCCGCGTCCACCGGCTCGACGGCGGTCACCACCAGCGCCCTGCCCTGCCGGGCTGGCTGCGCGGCTCCTGGACGTCGTTTCGGATGCGATCTTGATGGTCACGCCGGCGGCTTCGGCGGCGCTGAGCAGCAGGCCCTCGACGGCGGCCCGCTCTACCCGGTAGCGAGCCTCGGCCGTGGTCAACGGCGGCAGGCTGCTGCGGCGCAGGTCGGCGATCTGAGGGTCGAGCAACTTCGGGTCGACGGCCTCCGCGAGCTTCTTGTAGGCCCTGGTCATCGCCTGGGCGTGCGTCAGGTCCGACTCGATCGCCAGCAACAGGCCCAGCTGGTCGACCACCTCGGAGTCCGGCCTGAGCCAGTCCCGGCCGATGTGCACCACGCGCACGCGCGCGGTCTGGTGGTCACCTTGGTAACCACCACTTCCAGCCGCATTGTCAAGCAGTTGATCTCCAGTCCCGTGCTCCGAAGGAGTGCGGGGTCCGGGGTCCGGGGCGGGAGCCCCGGTTACTTCAACTACTTGGTTGTAAGTGGTTACTTCTATTGCGTTCCACATCTGGTTCGGGCCTGTTGCAGATGTGGAACCGGTTTTGTGCAGATCTGCAACAGCAGACGAGTTATCCACAACGTGCAGGTCAGACTGACGTTGCACATCTGCAACGCGGTCCACCAGCCCCGAGTTGTCCACAATCCGCAGGTCGTTCTGAGGTTGCAGATCTGCAACAGGCACGGCCGCGGTCTCCCTCGCTCGGGCTTCCCGACGCGTCCTCTCGCGTGCCGCGCGCTCGGCCGCGACCCGCTTCAGCACGTTGAACGGGTTGACCGGCCCCTCGTAGCTCGAGTAGCCGCCGCGGGGGTGGTCGTGGACCGTGAGCGTGCGGAACGTGCGCACCTGGGGCTTGGCCTCACCGGGCACCCGAACCGAGCGACGCTCGGTCGACACCTCCTCGATGAGGCCGAGGGCGAACAGCGGCTTCATCGCGCGCCACACCGACGTGCGTGAGCGGTGGGTCAGCTCGCCGATCTCCTCGTCGGTGAGCTTGATCTGACGGTCGGGATCCTTCTCCAGGATGCACATCCTGATTGCCCGGTAGACGCGCACCGAGGCGTCGGGCAGCTCCGGGTGGAGGTCGATCCAGTCCCACCCCAAGGTGTAGCTGGGCTTGCCTGCTTCGGCCGAGCCGATCTGCAGGGTTTCCGGCGGCTCGCCCCCCGGCGGGGCGGCGCGGTGGTGGTCGTTCACGACGTGTCCTCGTCTCGACACGCGGCTGACCCTGTTGCAGCACACCGGAAACCACCAGTACGCTGAACGGCAGCCGCAGTGCTATGGGAAGCGTTCTCCTGCGGTCTTGCGTCCGCCCGGTGTTAGCCGCACCGGGCTTCGCTATGTCTGGGGGGAAGTTAGCCCGCCAGCGTGTCCTGGGCCACTGATCCGTCCGGGTGCGGCGTGTCGCCCAAGTGCCGGACGCGGATCTGGGCGCGGTACCGGCCGCCGACGCGAACCTGCTGGTAGTCCGCCAGTCCGGCGTCCACCAGTTCCTGTACGACGTTGCGTACCGCCTGCTTGCCCTGAGGGCCGTTCGCCATGAGCCGGTGCACGTCGGGCGCGGGCGCGTTGTCGCCCACGGCCTTCACCAGGTAGGCGTAGACGCCCTTCGCAGCCCAGGACAGATCCGGGTTGGCGAGCACGGCGATCAACGCCGCTTCGCCCGCTGCGTCCTGGGCGGAGTCCTCGGCGGGCGGTGCGCTCGCGCCGGAAGTCGATCTCATTACTACACCTCACCGTATCCGGTTACCAGACACGGTGACCGTAGCACGGTGATGACTTGTCCGCGATCTTGCGCTCGGGGCGGTGGCGGTGCAGCGCCACCAACACCCCGCAGCGCTAGGCCTGGTCGCGCTCGGGAAGAAGGCTCGACGCCGCCCGCCTCGCCACCCGGAACGGTCCGCGGGGCTCGCCGCCGGCAGCCTCGGTGGCCCACCACTCCCCCAGCGTCACCTCCGGCGTCCGGTTGACGACCGTGCCGATCAGCACGCCGCCGTAGGCCACCCACCACACCTCGTCATCCGCGTAGGGAACGGGCGCGAGCGCCAGCCTGGTCGCCGAGTCCGCCATCAGCCGTGCCAGCACTTCCTCGTGCGCCCGGTCGACCTCGTGCGCACACGGCGACGGCGGGTCGAGCACGAGCGGCGCGGGTGCGTACGTCCTGCGCATCCCCTGTCACTTCCTTCCCAAGGGCAACTGGTCATAGTGCAGCACGATCCGGTCGGACGGCCCGATGACCCGCTGGAACTCCAGCACCGTGCCCGCGCGGTCCCGCACCACCCGCTCGACCACCATCAGCGGAACGCCGGTGCTGGCCTCCAGCTCGGCGGCCTCGGCCGCGGTGGGCATCCTCGCAGTGATCATCTCGTCGCTCATGTCCGGCGGGTGCCCCAGCGCGGTCAGCAGGCCGAAGGCGCCGCCGACAACCTTGGTGTTCTCGGCCAAGCCCGTGCCCTCCACCAGGGCGGCGGGGTACCAGACCATCTGCACGTGGTGGATCCGCTCGCCCAGCATCGCGTGGCGACGGCGGTAGACCAACTCGGTGCCGCGCGGCAGGCCGATCGCCTCGGCCAGCACGTCGTCGGCGGGCACCCGGTCGAACTGGACGAGCACCATGCGCCCGTCCAGGCCCTGCTCGGCGCAGGCCGTCTCCCACGGACCCCGCTCACCGCCGGGCGCGAGCACCTTCCCGTAACGGCTCAGCGGGATCCGGACCGTGTCCCGGTCGATCACCTGGGCGGTGACGCCCCGGCCCTGGCCCTGCTTGATCAGGCCCTGCTCCGCGAGCTGCTTCAGCGCCGAACGCACCGTCTGACGTGCGACCTTGTAGTGCCTCTGGAGATCACCGATCTTCGGCAGGAAGCCGTTGGTCGCCCGGAACTCACCCTCCTGTATCCGCCGCCGCAGGTCTGCGGCGATGTCGCGGTAGCCACTCATCCATCCCCTCCAACTGTCGCTCCGGAGAGTAGTCGCTTGACAAGTTAGTGGCTAGCTCCTTACGTTAAGGGCTAGCTACTTAGCTCGCAGTCCAGCGGACAGGGCACCGGCTTGACCATCAGGCACAACGAGGCGGAGGAAACCGGATGTCGCTCGGCGGAACGATCACCCAACCGGGCCACGATGTCCCCATGAGCGCCCCGACCAACGAAACCGCACCCACGACCGAGACCGCGCCCGAAAGCGCGGTCGAGGACCAGCCCACAAAGAGGTGGGCATGGGTTCAGAAGTTCAGCGACGTCCTCACCGGGTCGCCGGAGTCCGACCCGATCCGGTCGTTCTCGGCGTTCGGTGTCGCGATCTCCACCGCAGTGATCTCTTACGAAACCCTGCACAACCTCGCGCAAGGCATGGGGTTCAGCACGCCGGCCAAGCAGTTGTTCCCCATCGGTATCGACCTGGCGGTGCTCCAGTTCACTCGTGCCTGGCTCAACCGGCGCTTGGCAACCAAGACCCGCGATTTCGCCAAGAAGGCCGCGCTGTTCTTCATCACCGCGTCGGTGATCGGCAACGCCATCTGGCACATCGTGGACTTCGTGCGAGACCGGGGCGGCATCGTCAAGCTGGTCAACGACTTCGACTGGAAAACCAGCCTGCCCGCCCTGGGCTGGCTGGCGGTGATCGTCACGTTCTCCGCGCTGATGCCTCTTGCCCTGGGCCTGTCCCTGCACCAGGTCGCCCAGATTTCCAGCGACCGCGCGAAGGGCCGTGAGGAGCGGGAACGCGAAACCGTCGAGCCTGTTGCGCGACGGAAGAAAAACGGCAGCGCCCCGTCTACGAAGGCCGCCAGCAAGCAGTCCACGACGACCAAGCCGCCAGCCGAGCCGGAGGTTCGCAACCCCAGGGCCGACGAGTCGCCGACCGAGGTCTTCGAAGCGGTCACCGACCCCGAGACGGCCGCCGACGTGGACGGCGACGCGGACCTGCCGGTGGACATCAGCCTGGTCCGGCAGTACGGCGAGAAGGCGGCCAAGGCCATCCAGATCTGGCGCTCCAACCTCGCTGCCCGCAACGGGCAGGGCCTCTCGTTCCGGGAGGTCGACCGCCGGATCGGGTCGACCGGCTACGCCGACAAGGTGATCAAGCAGTACATCGCCGACCACGGCGACCCACGCGAGCAGGTGACTGGAGACCCGGCAGTCAGCAGCGGCTGAGCCCCGCATCACCCCCAAGGAGTGAGCGATGAGCAACAGAACACCGGCAGCAGCGCCCCCGCCCACCCCGAGGGGATGGCGACGTGCGCGCCGACCCCGCCACATCGTGCGTCGACCCGTTCGGCGCGGCGTCTCCCTGCGCACGGTGAAGAAGGTCGGCCGCGCGCTGGGCGTCGCCGCGGCTGCGGGAACGATGGCCGCCCTCGGCCCGGCCGGCGTCGCCGCCGACGCCGCCA